>JBILQY010000068.1:0-9917 GCA_044372955.1 Crocinitomicaceae bacterium
TAAAAGGCGAAATACTCAATTCTGTTTGAAAACTATTAGAGTAAGAACCATCTTCTAGGTTCGTGAAAACTATCGCATTAACACTTTCGTCTCTATCAACCACTAATTGATTTCTGAAACGAGTGTGATAATAATCGAGCGTTAAACTTGCTTTTTGACTAAGAAATTTAAACTCATGAACGATTGAAGTTCCTGCGTTCCAAGAAATTTCTGGTTTTGTTTCTGTTGGTGAAATCCATTGTTTGGAGTTGGCAAGCAAAGAAATGTTATCAATGATATAATTCGGCACACGCCAGCCCTTACCAATTGTGAAACGAATATCAGTAAATTCAGATGCGCTGTATTTCGTGTGAATTCTTGGTGAAAATTGACTACCATACAAATTGTGATAATCATATCGTACACCAAAAACACCAGTAAATCGCGAACCTGTAAACGTATATTCTCCGAAAACACCGGGAACAATTTCTGTTCGGTTTTGAACTAAAGAATCTGCTTGTTGGGTAATTGCAAGCGCAACCAAACTTCCACCTACTTTAATTTTATGGTCGCTTGTTCCAATGATGTCATCGTAAATAGCATTGATGTAACCTCGTTTTTCTGAACCTTCAAAGGGTCTAATTCCAAACTGACCATCCATTATTTGGTACTTCAAATTATATACAACACCAAATGAACGCATTGGTTTTTTACCAAAAAATCCTGTTTTTGCGAACACGTCAACATGTTTAGTATTCAACAAAACACCATAATTTGCTGTAGGATTTACAATTGCAGGTTTTCCTCTATAAAATCCAGTTTGTCCACCCACTTTTCGATCTTGATAGGCATTGAATCCAAATTGTGCTTCGTTTTTCTTACCGTGAAACTCCCAGCGGTTCATAAAAGCTATATTATCGCCCATTGGTAAGTCGCGAAATCCATCGTGATTGTGGTCAATATTTCCATAAACAGTGGAAGCATGCGCTAACCAACCAGTACTCCATTTGTCGTTCAAAACAGTACCAGCATTCAAGTTTAATTCTGAACGACCAAAAGCGTTTTGATAAACATTGGCATAAAATCGCTCCATTTCTCTGGGCTTTTTCAATTCTAAGTTCACTAAGCCCGCCATTGATTCATAGCCGTTAACAACGTTTCCTGTTCCTTTTGTGATTTGAATGGATTCTATCCAAGTACCAGATATTGATTGCAATCCAAACGAACTTTCAAGACCTCGCAAATACGGAATGTTTTCTAGTTGAATTTGGGTGTACACTCCATCTAATCCCATCATTTGGATTTTCTTGGCTCCAGAAACAGCATCTGTTATGTTTACATCGACTGAGGCATTTGTTTCAAAAGATTCAGAAAGATTACAACAAGCAGCTTTTCGCAATTCAGCTGAAGTTAATTCCTCGACATGTAAGGTTTTTAACTTCGCAATTCCATGTGAATTTTTACGGAAATCAACTACTATTTCAGGAAGAAGTTTTTCAGAAAACAACACAACATTCAAAGAGATAAAACGATCTTTTTTGTCAAGAACGATTGTGTCTGAATAATATCCGTAAGCGGAAATGACTAATGTGTCGGGTAATAATTTAGGCAGAACAAGTTCAAAAGTTCCTTCTTCGGAGGAAACAACTCCTATTTTTGCTTGGAGTAATTTGATTTTCGCTCCGTAAATTGGTTTTTTTGAAATGGAATCAGCGCCTTGTACCAATCCCTTTATTTGTGCTGTACTAATTGAGTAAAAACCAAAACTCAGCAGAACAGTTAAAAGAAGTTTTTGCATATAAAAATTTAAAAGATTAAGACAATAATTTTCAGTCTAATCTTCTAAATTCTAAATACTCGTTGTTCGATAAGTAACGTTTTTCCCCAAGGCTTGGGCGGAGGATCTTTGCCTTTATTTGTTGTTAAAATAGTATTAGAAAGCGCTACTTTACTTGAGTAAACTGCTTTTGTTTCTGTTGTTTGAAAATAGTAATCGGTAAAATGAAATTGATTCCAAGTAACAGAGTAATCAAGTTTTAATTGAATTAAATCAGTTTCATCGTTGCAACAATCATCCTTTTCATTCTCCTCTGATTCACAGCAGGGCGGAAGGTCTGATTGCTCATTTTCACAATGATTCTCCGTATTTATAAAATAAGAACGAAATATTCCATCTTCTTCACAAGCATGTGTAAACACTGGAATTCCAATGTTTCCAATGAATAGAATTAAAGTAAAGAAGAAAATGAAAATGTTTTTCATGCGAGGACAAAGGTAAAGAAAGAAATTGAAGGAACAAAAAAAGGGATTCCGAAACGAAACCCCTTCAATTTAAGATTGTTAGAAATTATTTCTTAACGAATTTTTTTACTTGAACTCCTTTAGCATTTTGAAGTTTTACAAAGTAAATTCCTGCGCTAAATGAAGAAATATCAAGTGTTTTTGAGTTAGCATTTTTAACTAACATTTCGCCATTTACATTCATTACTGAATAGTTGAAATCACCCTCTGTATTGATATTTAATACTTGATCTGCTGGATTTGGGTATAAATCAAACGTTCCGATATTGTTTTCAGCTAAACCAATGTAATCGTTTGGCATATCTTTAGACAAAACCAAAGTGCTTTCATTGTTCAATAACGCAGAAGTTAATTTGATTGAAACAACAACAAAAATTGGAAGATTTGAGGTTGTATAGTCATAGTATTCGTACCATTCACGCGTTAAAGTAATCGGAACTTCTCCAAAAATTGCATTGTAAATTACAGTATTTAAAGTGTCTGTGATGTAGTATCTAATTACGTTGTTGTAATCATTTTGTTGAAGTCTTAAAGTACCAACACCATCAATAGTTGAATACGAACCACCATTTGCAACCGTATCAATTGGTGCAATTAAATTTTCATTGATAATATTTCCATCAAATGGATCATAAACTTCATCATTTAAAGCAAATGGGTAATTATTTAATTTTTGGTTATCCACATTCCAGTTAACGAAAACAGTACCTAAACTAGGTTCAGAAAATACATTTCCTTGAGAAATACGCTCAGTTGCAGAAGAATTATAGTAAGTCGTCAATAACTCACCAATGCTGTATTTTTTAGTTGCATTAACAAAAATCGAATCAACTGTATTTGGGTCAACAGCTTCAACAGTTAAAGTCTTAGTTAACTCTTGAACTCCTAATAAATCGCTGTAATCCCAAGTAACACCCGTACCTGTAACGTTTTCGTATAGAACGGTATTTGAGTCACAAACATAAAGGTCAACAGTTGTTCCGTTTGCAGGTTCATTTGCAGCAGTCATCTGAGCAAAAGAAAACAAGGGTAAAAAACTTAAAGCAAGTAAAGATTTTTTCATAAAATGAAGATTAAAATGATTAATTGAAGTGAAATTTTGATTTTCAGTTCGCTAAAGTTACAAATTTTATAATTTCAGTGTGTTAAATTTAACGCTTAGTCACGGATTAATGTAAAATGACCATGGCCCGTAAATTTCTCATTGTAATTATCCACTAATTCATACTTGTAGAAATAAACTCCAGCGCTAGCTTGTTTGCCATTTACAGTTCCATCCCACGATTCATTGGGTTCTTTTAACTCAGCTATAACGTTCCCCCAACGATTAAAAATTAGCACGTTGGCTGAAACTGCATTTTTAGTTTGAACTGACCACGTTTCGTTTACTGTATTATCATCCGCAGTAAAAACATTGGGAATAAATAATTCTAAAATTGGAACAACAATCGTGATGGTTAATGTTTCATTATCGTCGCAAATTCCGTTACTCGCATTTAATGTAACGATGTAAATACCTTCATTTACATATATTTCCGATTCTGTACCAAGATTTGTTGTTGTTGATTGAGAACCATTTCCAAAATTCCAATTGTAACTTGTGGCGTTTGAACTTGTATTTGTAAAAGTAAATTCAGATCCAGGTGCTCCTGTAACTTCATTAGCTGTAAAACTAGCAATAGGTACGGGGATAACCGTAACTGTAACGTCACTTGTGTTTTCACAACCATTACTGTCTGTTCCAATTACTGCATAAGTTGTGGTTTGAGTTGGAGAAACTGCTTGTCCATTTGTTAGTGTTGGTGTCCAAATATAAGAAGTTCCTCCACTTGCTGATAAAGTAGTCGATTGGCCTAAACAAATAGTTACGTCTTGTCCTGCTTGAATAGTTGGAAGCGCATAAACAGTTACAGGATTAGAAGCAATAGAAATACATCCGTTTGCTGTTTGAGTTGTAATTGTAACAGTGTAAGTTCCGGGTGCGGCATACGTATTGGAGACTGTTTGCGAGGTACTTGTGTTTCCGTCACCAAAATTCCAAGACCAAGAAGTAGCGTTTGAACTTGTTGTGTTTATAAAGTTTGTTGTGTTTCCAATACACACATTAGTCGCTGTAAAACCCGCAGTTGCACCTTCATTAACGGTAATTTGACCAGTGAATTCATCGGTGCAACCAGTACTAGATGTGACTGTAAGTGTGACCGTAAAAGTTCCCGAAGTCGCATAAGCATGAATAGGATTTTGAGAAGTGGAAGGATTTGAGGCATCACCAAAATTCCAAGACCATTGGGTAATAGAACCTCCAGACTGAAAACTCGATTGATCATTGAAAGATGAAAGCGTATTTACACAGACATTTTGAGCTGAAAAATTCGCTGTTGGAATACTTACTGGAACTTCTGGTGCAACAATTACTGAGATTCCTGGAATTTGGATTTGTGCCGTTGTTCCATTTCCTCCGGCTTGCATTCCGCTTTGTCCTCCAGTACCAGAAAGTCCTCCAGTAACCGTTAAGCTTCCTGAAAAAGTATTTAGTGAAGACCAAAATAATTTGATTCTACCACCTGCGCCACCGCCTCCACCTTCTTTATTGTTGCTGTTTTGACCTTTTCCTCCTTTCGCTTCTAAGGTTCCATTACCTGATAAATATTCCGAAACGACTAAAATTCCACCCGCCGAACCGCCTCCACCAGCTTCTTCTCCGCAAGCGGCTGTAATTGTATTTCCATCAACGTTCATTGTTCCATTTATAGTCACTGAACTTGCAATTATGCTTATTGCCCCACCACCTGATGCTCCGTTACAATCTGAATTTCCACCACCAGAACCCATGGCGATCTCAGTTCCGTTTGCTGTTCCATTTGCTGCACCGCCATTTGCATTCCCACCACCACCACCAGCAGCACCATAACCACCGCCGCCACCCCCTACACTTCCACTTCCTGAGCCTCCAGAACCAGGTCCTGTTTGATTTGCAAAACCTTGACCTAATCCATTAAATGTTCCGTTAAAAATAACTCTTCTTGCTTGTAAAACTACTGGTTGAAGTGCTGTCATTGAAACAGTTGCGCCCGCTTGAACATCGATCCAATCATAATTTTGGGTTCCTGACAAATTTTGTGTTCCAGCAACAGATAAAACAGATGGAAACATACCTGTTGGACCAGTAAAAGGAATTGATGCAGGACCAGCTCCAGTATTTCCATAATATAAGTAGAGCGTTAAACTTCCATTCGCTGGAATACTTGGCATTTTTACCCAAATGTTGGTTTGAGTAGTGTTGATGCCACTTTCTATATAATATTCCAGGAAATTTCCACACGTCTCGTGAACAAAACGAATGTCAATTCCTGTTGCTTGCATTTTGCCTTGAGCAATAGGTGTTTGGGTGTCAATAAGTAATAAAGTTTGAAGATTAGCTGTTGTGGCTAAAGGTGTATTATTAGTAATTGTAATTGGTTTGATATAATCCCAACCAATGTATGGACAACAAATATCTGCTAAGTCGGGAGCACAGTTTTGCGTTGTTACTGTGACTGTATCCAAAGCTGAGCAACCATATAAATCAGTTGATGTAACAACATAAGAATTGGTTGAAGATGGATTAAGTGTTATGGAACTTCCTGTTCCAACTGACTGATTGCTAGAATTAACCCAAGAATAAGTGTAGGTTGGTGAACCAAACAACGTGCTTGCTGAAAGTTGAACGGCGTCTCCTTCGCAAACTAAACTTGCGCTCGCAGTTGAAGTTACCACAGGGCATAAATTTACTTTTACTAAAGAAGCATATTGGGCAGGTGTTATGCAAGGAAAACCCGGATTTGCATAAACATCATTCCATTTACCATTATTCATTTGCATGATAGCCACATCTTCACCAGTAGAAGAACATATATCAGATGTATTATTGGGTTCTCCTGGATTCCAATTCGTAAAAGTGCAAGGGCTTCCATCCAACCAAACCCAAGTGTTTTCAGTTGCTGCATCTGTATAGCCAATCCATAATCCTCCAGTAACCCCAGCGTTATTGGCAGCCAGTAAAACAGCATCATTTTCAGCTTGATCACAGATTGTTAAAAGTGTGGCTCCAACTGCCGTTGCTTGAGCACTAGCTGTATTCCAATTACTTGTAGTCGAAGGATTGTAATAATATTTAGCACAAGGATACCCAACAACATTAAGTGGTATAAAACCTGCCTGTGCCATCGCGGCATCTAATTGTTGAATATTGCAAGTTGGTGATTGACCCAAAACATTAGTTGATAAAAGTAATAGTTGGAACAAAAAAATTAAACAAGACAAATTTTTCATAAAAATAAATTTCAGAGATTAGACTTAAAAATTTTTTCTAAAGTTGCCTCTAAGTCATTGAAAATTATGTTGTTCTACGACTAACAACATACCCAAAAATCCCAGCTGTAATAAACATGATCAAACTATAAATTGCTGGTGGAATACTCATTACGCTATTATTTAAAACAGTTGTAGCAATAAAAATAGCCATCGTACCATTGTGAATTCCAATTTCCATACCGATTGCAATAGCTTGTTTTTTGCCAATGTTCAACATTCTTGGAATGAAATAACCAATTCCTAAACTCAACACATTGAATAAAAGCGCTGGAATACCAATTTGTTGGAAATACTCAACAATATGCGCTTTCTCCTTGATTATGGCAGAAACGATTATCAATACTAAAAACAGGGCAGATAAGATTTTAACAGGCTTTTCTAATTTGATTGAAATACTTGGGTTTTTTGCATTTACAATCATTCCAATTCCAACAGGGACTAATACTATTGCGAAAACCTCAATAATTTTCTTGAATTGTAAAGGAACAACTTGCCCCGATTCCATAAAATAATCAATGGAAAAATTCACAATAAGTGGCAACATCAAGATACTTAAAATACTATTAAAAGCTGTTAAACTGATATTCAAAGCAACGTCACCATTTGCTAAATGACTGAAAAGATTCGCCGTTGAACCCCCAGGAGATGCAGCCAATAACATTAATCCAACTGCTAATTCTGGAGCCAAACCAAAGCCTTTTGCGATTGAAAAACACACAACAGGAAGAATTATCATTTGACAGAAAAGACCTATAAATATGACTTTCGGAAATTTTACAACGCGCTGAAAATCAGCAATTGTTAAAGAAAGCCCTAAACCGAGCATAATAATACCCAATGCTACAGGCAGAAAAATGGTGGTTATTGCACTTGATTCCATTTGTAATTAATTTAGCTTTATAATTTATTATATTAAACAGTTGCGAAAGTCATTAATCGAGGCTTTTCATAAATTTAATACCGGAGTTAACTATTGTTAATGAGGATGTTAAATTTTTGGAGTAACGATGAGTAATGGATTTTGCAACTGTCTTTATTTTTTCTTTTTTTGTAGGTCAAATCCAACACTTGTATAAATCATCCTTCCAATCATTGGGCCACCAAAAACTTCACGTCTTTTCTTGTCTAAGATATTAGAACAACCTAAACGCACAATCATCTTGCTTTCTTTCACATTGAAATTGTAGTTCAATTGAGCGTCCCAAATGTGGTAAGAAGGAATTTGACCCGTTCCAAAGGTACTTTGCCATTCGAAACCGTTAACCCATTGAAAATTGGTTGTGAATCCAAGGTTTTTCCAAACATTTTTGCCTGTCAAACCTACGTTCACTTTGTGAGGCGCAGTGTTGAATCCTGGTATTAAATCTTCTTCCAAGGTTTCAGTAATTAAATTTGCGTAAGTGTAATTTGCTGAAACTTGGTAGCCTTTTGGCAAGTAATAAGCTAAGGATAAACCTCCACCCATTGAATTAACTTTTTTTGTGCTATTCACTGGAACTTGGTAAACACTGTAATCTTTTGTTACAATTGCATCAAAACCACTTTCTTCTCCAGCAATTGCGCCATCTAACGGAGCAACAATTCTAACATCTGCGATGAAATTTGTGTATTCATTATAATAGAAATCAGCATCGATAAATAGTTTTCCTTTGATCACTCCACGGTAACCAATTTCGATTGTTTTCACTTGTTCTGGTTTCAATTTCGCATAATTCGCTTTTTTCAAAATTGCTGGGTCGATTGCATTCAAATCACCATTTAAAGCGGCTAAACTATCATTGAAAGTTGTAACTGAACTAAGTGTATAAACATTGTCATAACCGTTTAAGTTTCCAAGTAAAGTTATTGGACCTAGATTAAGATTAATGTATTGATTTTGAAGGGTTGGTGTTCTAAATGCCGATTGAACACCCACGCGAATATTATTGTTTTTAAAATTCGTTGAAACAGAAAGACGAGGAGAAAATTGCGGTTCAAAATTTTGATTTTTATCCACTCTAGCCGATGCATTAATTACTAATTTATTCTCAAACAAACGTTTTGTTCCCTGTACAAAAGCTCCCATTTCCCAAAGCGATAATTTGGTAAATTCTGCGTTTCTATCAGCAGAACCATTTTCTAAAGTATCTGCGAAATTTACAAGTGTATCTGTAAAAATTGTTCCATAAGAACGAGGAGAGTAATACCTGAAATTTGCTCCTACTTGTAAATCCATCCATTTTACTTTGTCAAATTTATATTGCGCATCTAAATGATAAAATGCAGAGCGGTCAACGAATTTTGAACCATTTTGTAAATCAGCGTTGTTAGTAATTACATTTTTAACACTGTCATACGCGGCAGTTCCAGGTTGATACCAAGAATTATTGGCGTCAATTAAAGCTGCATCCATTGATGTTTGAACGTCCGCAATATTGGCATCGTTCGCATAATCATTGTTCAATTCGGAAAGCGTATTAAAGAAAGTACTCAGATAGGTTGGTACCCAATTATCAGCAATCGAAGCTTTTGAAACATTGATACCCGTGAAAACCGCATCGTATGAATTTCCAGCGTTTTCAAATGTGCCATACGCTTTTACTAAGAAATTTTTACCACTCCATTCAACTTTGTGTTGTTGGAACATGATGTCTTTGATAGAATAGCGATTTGCACCTTGATAAATTGCAGTTCCTAAACCAAACTTTCCTGTGTAAGAAATTTGTGAATTTGGAGACAATTTATAGTGAAGACCCAAACTTGTTTTGAAACTTTGAACATTGTTATTAGCCAATTGATTTTCAAAATAACCAGGAGCAACAACGTTTTTAACATTTAGACCCAATTGTCCAACAACTGGATTGAACTCGATGTAATTATTTAATGCCACCCATTGGTCGATGTCTTCCTGAGATTGAGTTTGATCAAATTGTAATTTTGAAACAATATTGGAAAGATTCACATCTGCAGAAATGTCTCCATAAATATTGGAAGCGCTATCATCTGCAATCCAATCTTTCATTTGCATAAAAGAAGCTGTAAATTTTACCGCAAATTTTTGATCTTTACCAAAAGCCTCGGCATAGCGCACATTTCCTTCCACTAAATTGCGAGTTCCTGTTTTTATTTCAGCCGAAAGACCTTGGTAATCGTATGGATTCTTAGAAATCATATTTACAACACCCTGAAAGGCATTTGGACCATATAAAGAAGAAGCAGGACCAGTAATGATTTCCACACTTTCAAGATCTAAAGGATTTGCACCAACAAGATTTCCAACGGGAAAATTCAAACCTGGCGCTTGA
>JBILQY010000116.1:0-7526 GCA_044372955.1 Crocinitomicaceae bacterium
AATATCACGTTTTGAGGGAAGTATTACACAAATTCCAGCTTTGGCATTTTTCATACCATTAATCACAGCGATGGGAGGAAACGTAGGCGTTCAGTCTTCGGCGATAGTTGTACAATCGTTAGCGAGAGGAGATAAACACTTAGGAAAGTTTCTTCCAAAAATTTTAAAGGAAGCCTCTGTTGGTGTATTGAATGGTTTGTTGTTAGCGAGTATGATTTTTGGAATTGCCTGTGTTTTTGCAACTGTTCAACTAGGATTTGTGGTAAGTTTATCGTTGTTTACAGTTATTATTTTTGCTGCAATCCTTGGAACAATTATACCATTGTTATTGAATAAATACAAAATAGATCCGGCTTTAGCGACTGGTCCATTCATTACAACATTAAACGATGTTATTGGATTATTTATCTATTTTACAATTGGAATGCTTCTTTTGGAGGTTTAGTGAAGAAAAATAGTATTTTTGCAACCCGAAAATTATTTAAGAATTAAGAATTAAGAATTTTCGTTTATTATTGGAGAGATGTCCGAGTGGTTTAAGGAGCACGCCTGGAAAGTGTGTATAGGTCTAAAGCTTATCGAGGGTTCGAATCCCTCTCTCTCCGCAACTCAAATGCTATTCGTCCCTGACGAATGGCATTTTTCATTTTCAGAGGTTGCCAAGTTTTACTTGAGCAACCAATCTGAAAATGAAAAATGACAATTATGCGAAGCAGGATAGCATTTGAATTGCAACTCCCCCTTTCTGGGATCATGAAAATAATCCCTCTTTCTCCGCATCAGAGGTTGCCAAGTTTTACTTGAGCAACCAATCTGAAAATGAAAAATGACAATACTGCGAAGCAGGAAAGCATTTGATTTGCAACTCCCCCCCTTTGGGATCATGAAAATACTCCCTTCTTTCTCCGCCTAAACAAAAAGTCTAGCAATGATCTTAAAAAAATCAGCGCTTTATTTTTTAAAATCCCACCGTTTTTTCATGTTATATTCATTCCGCTGTTGATTAATACTTACTTAAGGTAGATTTGACCCTTTGCTTTTTAGTAATTTTGTCTGTTATTTGAATAAATATGCACGTAAAAATTACTAATAAGTCAAAACATCCGCTGCCGCAATACGAAACTATCGGAGCTTCAGGAATGGATGTTCGCGCTAATTTAACGGAGTCTATTTCAATTGAACCTTTAGGTAGAGCATTGATTAAGACAGGTTTATTTCTCGAAATGGAAATTGGTTTGGAATGTCAAGTGCGACCTAGAAGTGGCTTGGCGCTAAAAAAAGGAATCACTGTTTTGAACACTCCTGGAACTGTTGATGCTGATTACCGTGGCGAAGTTGGGGTAATATTAGTGAATTTATCCAATGAAAGTGTTACAATTGAAGATGGCGAACGCGTTGCACAACTTGTTTTTTGTAAAGTTGAACAAGTGCAATTGAACGAAGTAGCAGCATTAAATGAATCAACAAGAGGTGCTGGCGGATTTGGTAGCACTGGTGTAAAGTAATTAAAAAGCAACTAACTAAACTTAAATAAAAATGAATGTAATCGTACCTATGGCTGGACGCGGAAGCAGATTGCGCCCACATACCTTAACTGTTCCGAAACCGCTAGTTCCAGTAGGTGGAAAACCCATTGTTCACCGTTTAGTGGACGACATAGCTGCCGTTTGCGCTGAAAAAATCGAAAAAATAGCCTTCGTTGTTGGCGATTTTGGTGCTGAGGTAGAAAAAGAATTGTTAGAAGTTGCAGCTAGTTTAGGTGCTGTTGGTTCAATTCATTACCAAAAACAACCGCTTGGAACGGCTCACGCAGTTTTATGTGCAGCTGAAATGTTAGACGGCCCTGTTGTTGTGGCTTTTGCGGATACGTTATTCAAAGCTGATTTCAAAATTTCGAAAGAAGACGAGGGAATTTTATGGGTAAAACAAATTGAAGACCCTAGCGCTTTTGGTGTAATCAAAATGAACGACAAAGGTGAAATCATTGACTTCGTTGAAAAACCACAAGAATTTGTTTCCGACTTAGCGATGATTGGAATTTATTACTTCAAAGATGGCGCTCGTTTACACAGAGAATTACAATACTTAATTGATAATGCAGTCATTAAAAGTGGAGAATATCAATTACCTGACGCTTTGAGAAGAATGACAGAATCGGGTTATGTTTTCAAACCGGGAGAAGTTAGTGAATGGTTGGATTGTGGTAACAAAGAAGTAACCGTTCACACCAATCAACGTGTTTTAGAATACGATTTAGCAAAAGGTATCGAAATGGTTCATCCTTATGCAAAAATTGTAAACAGCACAATTATTCCACCTTGTTACATTGGTGAAAATGCTGTAATTGAAAATTCTGTTGTTGGTCCGCACGTATCTATTGGTAAAGGAACTCACGTAGTATCAAGTGTGATAAAAAACACAAATATTCAATTAGATAGCCATATAGAAAATGTTGTGATTTCAAATTCGATGATTGGTTCGAAAGTTGTTTACAAAAGTTCAGTTCAAGATTTGAGTATTGGTGACTTTAGCACATTAAATGCATAAAAAAATTATTTTCATCGTTGGTCTTTTGGCTTTAACTGCTTGTAAATCTTCAAAAGAGACTTCACAAAGTGTTCACTCAGCTGAATATATCAAAGCATTTCACGAAGGTGTACGCTTGAAAATTAATGGTGACTTAGACGCTGCAATTGATCAATTCAAATTTTGTGCAGTTCAAGATACTAAAGATGATGCTGTGCAGTTTGGTTTGGCGCAGTTGTTTTTAATGAAAAATGATGTTTCAAACGCGTCTATTCACACGAAAAAAGCCGTTGAATTAGATCCTGACAATATCCATTATCAGTCGGAATTGGCTTTTATGTATGAGGAGTTAAAACAACACGAACAAGCTGCTTTGATTTTTGAGAAAATGTCCAAAAAGCAAGTTCAAAACATGGACTTTTACTTGGGTGCAGCTGAAAATTGGGCAAGAGCGAACAAAGTTTCTAAAGCAATAGAAGCACTGAATACGATGGAGAAATATTCAGGTTCTAGCCCAGAAATCGCTGTTCAAAAGTTCAGATTGTACTCCATTGCAAAAGATGATAAAAACGCTTTACAAACCTTATTAGACGCACATCAAAAATATCCTGATAACGCAAATATTATTGCCAACTTGGTTGATGTTTATATGCAGCAGAAAAAATATGCAGAAGGAATGCGATTTTTAGATGCTTTGGTAACTGTTGATCCTACTAATGGTTTGGCTTTGATGATGCTGGGAGAAATGCAAATGCAAACTGGAGAAGCGGCAAAAGGTTTAGCGAATCTAAAAACAGCAATCAAATCGGATGGACCGAATTTAGATCAAAGAATGACGATTTTAATTTCTTTGCTTCAAAATTTCCCGAAAGATCCAGACTTAAAAGAATTGGTAGATTATATGGTATTGAAGTATCCGAAAAGTGCGAAATCACATTCCATTCGAGGCGATTATTACTTTAAAAATGATCAATTAGCAACAGCTATTCAATCGTATAAAAATGCAGTAGAAAGCGACCCAAACCTCTATGAAATTTGGAATCAGATTTTACTTTTAGAGTATCAAAACAAACTTTGGGATATTTTATTGACTGATAGTGAAAAATGTTTAACGCTATATCCGCTTCAACCTTTACCTTATTTTACTGCTGGAATCGCATCTATTCAAAATAGAAATTACAGCCTTGCAGAAGAGCGATTGAATGAAGCATTGAATTTAATTCTGAGTGACCCAACTTTGGAAGCGGAGGTGCTTGGACAATTAGGAGAAGCTAATTTTGCGATGGGAAAAATTGAAGAAGGAAAATCGTATTACAAGAAAGCACTAGAGAAACAACCTAAAAGTTTATTCCTCAAAAACAATTTTGCCTACCGACTTTTACTCCAAAATAGTGAAATCGAAAAAGCAGAAACATTGATTACTGAAGTGCTTACCGAGAAGCCAAATGACACTTGGTTTTTAACAACGAAGGCATATTTATTATTCCGTCAAGCCAATTATTCGGAAGCTTTAGCTATTTACGAAGAATCAAACAAAGTACTACCAAACGATAAAATTATTCTCGATCAATTAGGAGATTGTTACTTCTTTTTGAAAGACAAAGACAAAGCAGTTGAATATTGGAACAAAGCTAAAATGGCGGGTTCGAGCAATCAATCTTTGGATAAAAAAATTCAAACTAAAACCTATTATGAACCGAAATTTTAGTTTAATCTCCCTTTTACTGCTTGCGAGTATGTTGTTTTCTTGTGCACGAAAAATGACCGAAGAGATTGTTGTTGCAGAGAAATTGCATAAACGTAAAGAGAAAGAATTAGTGGCCGTTTTGGACAGTTTGGCCTTGGTAAAACCTAAAACTTTTTACTCCAAATTAAGCGTAGATTTTAAAGATACAACAACAAATATTTCTTTTAAAACTTCATTAAAAATTGTAACCGATAGCGCTGTGAACGCTATTATCACCTACGCAAAGATTCCAATTGTGACGGCGATGATTACTACCGACTCAATTATTGTAGTGAACAAACGAGATAAATGTTTTGAACGCGAAACACTTTCATACATCAAAGACAAATTTGGAATCGATTTTACCTACCAAAATATTGAAGAATTATTTTTAGGCAGACCTTTAGATTATAACGTTGATCAAAAGTATTTTGTAGTTCACGACCCTTATAATTACAGTATTTCTTCACATAAAAAGCGCGAAAGGAAGCGTTTGGACCGCAAACCGAAGGAAGATATAGTGATAAATTATATTTTGTCTAAAGATGCTAAAGAACTTAGTAAAACAACCATTACAAGCCCAAGTGATTCGACAGAAATTATTGTCGATTACAACTCTCGCAATTTGGTTAAAAATATTAATGTGCCATATGAAGTGGTAATCAAAATAAAAACGCCACGAAATGTAATGTATATCAAACTTGAATACGAGAAAGTGGAGGTTGATGAGGCACAAGAATTATTAATCATTATTCCTGAGAAATATGAAAAATGTAATTAGTCTTTTACTGGTTTTATGTAGTTCAGTTTTTGCTTTTTCACAAGGAACGAGTACGCAATTAAAGCGCGAGCAACAAAAGTTGGAGAAAAAAATTGCGAACACCAAAAGTTTGCTTACTAAAGTTAAATCTAACACAGAAGCATCATTAAACGAATTGCGTTTGATTGATAACCAGATTAAAAGTCGTGAGGCTTTGGTGCGTATCTTCGATAATCAAGTGCGTGTCGCAGAAATCAAAATGATTGAGAAAAAGCACGAAATCAATCGCTTGAATAAACGCCTAGAAGACTTAAAACGCCAGTATAAATCTATGATTATTTACGCCTACAAACGTCGAAATAATTATGGAAAAATAATGTTTATTTTATCGGCAAATAATTACAATGAAGCATTAAAACGCAATCGTTACTTGAAGAAGGCAGCTGGAATTCAATTAAAACAAAGAGCATTAATCAAACAACATCAACAATTAATTGACAAAGAAATAAAAAGCATCAGCCAAGAAAAAGACACTAAAGTCTTGGCGATGGAAGAAAAAAAGAAAGAACGTGCACAGATAGAAAAAGATAAAGTTACCAAAGAAATTTCTTATGGAAAATTCAAGAAAGAAGAGCAAAAATTATACGATCAGTTACAAGCTGATGAACGTAAAAAACAAGAATTAAAACGCAAAATTGATTCAGCAATCAAGAATGAAATTGCTGCTGAAACGGAGCGTCAACGTAAAGAGGAAGAGAAAAAACGTAAGGCAGCCGAAGAAAAGAAACGCAAAGCAAACGAAGCCAAAAAGGCCGGTGATAAACCAAAAACGAGCAATACACCTGTTAAAGAAACAGATCCATTTGTAGATGATGTTCCAGAAAAGAAACCAGAGTACGTTTACAAAGAATCACCGGAAGGTTCTGCTATTGGTAGAAGTTTTGAAAGCAATAGAGGTCGTTTGGCTTGGCCTGTTGGAAACGGAAGTATCACAGAACGTTATGGTGTAAATGCGCATCCAACGTTGAAAGGTGTAACTACTAACAACAATGGAATCGATATTACTTGTTCAAAAGGTTCAACTGTTAGAGCTGTTTTTGAAGGGGAGGTTACAAGTGTTTTCAGTATCACTGGCGCTGGAAAAGTAGTCATTATCAAACATGGTTCTTACCGCACAGTTTACAGTAACTTACAGGAAACGTATGTAAAAGCAGGCTCACAAGTATCATCTAAACAATCAATTGGAGTGTTGCAAGCAGCGGATGGTAATATTTCAATCTGTCACTTTGAAGTGCATTCTGTAGCAGGTGGAATCACTAAAAGTTTGAATCCTTCCCTTTGGATTGGGAGGTAATTCATTTTTAAAAGTCCTACAAGAAAATGTGATTTAACACAAAAAGTCGTACGAAAAAATGTATTTTAATTCATAAAGTCGTACGAAAAAGTGTATTTTTGTTTTTATAAAAGCAAAAAAAATTGAATAGAGTAGCGGTAAACCAATTAATTGAATGGAAAAACTCCATTAAAAGAAAGCCATTGCTTGTATTTGGTGCACGTCAAGTTGGCAAAACTTGGTTGATTCGGCATTTTGGTGATTCGTATTTTGAGAACTTTTTGTACGTCAATTTCGAAAAGGAAATTTCCTTACGCACCATTTTTGAGCAAGATTATCAACCCAAACGAATTCTTCAAGTTCTTGAAGCTTTTTATGATAAAGAAATAGTAATTGGGAAAACACTTTTAGTTTTTGATGAAATTCAAGAAGCGAAAGGTGCGTTAACAGCTTTAAAGTATTTCAATGAAGAAGTCAATCAATTACACATTATTGGCGCGGGTTCGTTGCTAGGTATCGCAGTAAAGGCGCAAACTTCATTTCCAGTCGGACAAGTGAATTTTTTGCGCTTATATCCGATGTCTTTTCATGAGTTTTTACAAGCAACGGGAAATGAAAAACTAGCCCAGTTAATTATACAAAATGAGTGGCAACTACTTCAAAATCTAAAAACTAAGACAATCGAATTATTACGGCAATATTACTTTGTTGGTGGTATGCCTGAGGCTGTTCAAACATTTGTTGAAACCAATAATTTCGCAAAAGTAAGGGAGATACAAGAAGCTATTTTGATGGCGTACGACAACGATTTTTCAAAGCATGCCTCATCTGAAATTATTCCTAGAATCCGCATGGTATGGAACAGTATAGTCGGTCAATTGGCCAAGGAAAACAAGAAATTTATTTTCGGTCAAATCCGTGAAGGTGCACGTGCAAAAGATTTTGAAATGGCGCTTAATTGGCTCGAGGATTATGGCTTAATTTACCGAGTTCAACGAACTGCAAAAGCAAACCTTCCATTATCTGCTTACGCTGACTTGAATGTTTTTAAAGTTTACGCCCACGACGTAGGATTATTGGCTGCAATGGGCGCAGTAAGTCCGAAAACATTGATTGCTGGCGACCAACTATTTATGGAATTTAAAGGAGCAATAACAGAGCAATATGTTGTGCAAGAACTA
>JBILQY010000443.1:0-2531 GCA_044372955.1 Crocinitomicaceae bacterium
TTCAATACTTCCGTGATCTGTGTGAAGAATACCAGCTCTTGCATTTGTATCCTTATCGTTACTCAACAACTCAAAGTGCATAAATATGTCGAAAATTACATTCGGCAAAGATACATCTATTTAACTTCGCAAATCAACTTTGAACAGAAGAGGCAAATATGATTTGGATTCCAGAATTTAAGCAACTCATTCCAACTACGATTTTTATCGTTTTTTGTAGCTTCGTTCTGATACAATTTCTTTACGTTTTGTTTATCCATCGGAAATTGGCTTTTTACAAAGAACAACCCATTTCAAACGACACAAAACTTCCGCCAGTAAGTATTATTATTGCTGCACGCAACGAGTCGGATAACCTTTACGAAAACCTTCCTTCCATTTTAAATCAAAATTATCCCGAATTTGAAGTTATTGTCGTTAACAATCAATCAATCGACGATAGCGGCTGGTTGCTCACTGCTTTTTGTCAGCAATTTCCAAACTTGCGCGTTGTTGAATTAGGTAGAAACAAACACTTAAGACCTGGGAAAAAACTACCGATAACTTTAGCAATTAAAGCTGCTAAGTATGAACATTTTGTGTTGACAGATGCTGACTGTAAACCAACAAGTTCCAATTGGTTGAAACTAATGGCGTCTAAATTTAACGAGCAAAAACAAATCGTTATCGGCTATGGTCCTTTCACAAAAAGCAAAGGAATCATTAATAAAATCATTCGTTTCGACACTGCTTGGATTGGGGTGAGTTACCTTTCAATGGCTTTAGCAAAGTTGCCCTACATGGGAGTTGGACGAAATATTGCCTACACCAAAAGCGTTTTCAATTCGGTAAATGGTTTCAAATCCCACTACTCTATTCCTTCAGGCGACGATGATTTATTTATTCAAGAAGCAGCGAAAAAAAATAATTACACCATTCAAATTGACGCTGATTCCCATTGCTACTCCCCTGCTGCCCCAAGTTGGTCGCGTTGGGTTTATCAAAAATCAAGACATTATTCTACATCGAGTCGTTACAAAGTCTTTAAAAAATTCTTATTGGGGCTCTACCCTTTGACACTTGTCTTAATGTGGGTTTCATTTATTCCTTTGTTGCTTTTTAAAGAATTTATCTTTTTAAGTAGCTGTATTTTCTTTTTTATTATAGTATTCAAATGGTGGATTCAAGGTCGTTGTTTGAATCAACTTAAAGAACAGAAATTCGCGCGATTTTTCCCTCTTTGGGATATATTCTATGCGTTATTAATTCCTGTTTTATATTACATTTCAGAACGCAAAAAATATTATAAATGGTAGAAAACGAACATTTATCAGATAAGGCGAAGGCAGACTTAATTCTTGTTGAATTAGCAAAGCAAGGTAAACAAAGTGCGTATGCCGAATTGATGGATCGCTATCGTGATTCTATCTATTTTATGATGTTGAAAATGGTTAAAAACCCAGACGATGCCGATGATTTAACTATTGAAGCATTTGGGAAAGCGTTTAGCCGATTGGAACAATATTCACCAAGTTTTGCTTTTAGTACCTGGTTATTTAAAATCGCATCTAACAATTCAATTGATTTCATTCGTAAAAAACGCATTCAAGTAACTTCCATCGATGCAGGTTATATGACCGACGACGGCGAGCGTATGCATGTTGATGCCAAAGCTTTAACGCTGAATCCTGAAGAAACGATTATGCAAGGTCAACGTGTGACACACATGCGTTTATTGGTAAGCAAACTCAAACCAAAATACCGAGAACTCGTTGAAAAACGCTATTTTGAAGAGATGAGTTACGAAGAAATTGCTGAAGAATTGAATCTGCCGTTAGGTACAGTTAAAGCGCAACTATTTAGAGCAAGAGACTTTTTAGCATCCATGATGGAAAAAACAAAAGATAGCATTTAACGTGAAACAAATTCTCCACTATTTTCCAAACTTAACTCCAGTTCAAATTAAGCAATTAGAACAGTTGGAAGAACTTTATAAATTTTGGAATGAGCAAATCAATGTCATTTCGCGCAAAGACACCGACAATTTTTACGAACGACACGTCCTACATTCACTAGGAATTGCCAAAATTCAAACCTTCAATGCTGGAAGTGAAATTTTAGATGTTGGAACAGGCGGAGGTTTTCCAGGTATTCCCTTGGCGATTCTTTTTCCAGAAAGTAATTTCATATTGGTTGATTCCATTGGTAAAAAAATCAAAGTTGTAAATGAAGTTGCAAAAGCAATTGGGTTAAAAAATGTAATAGGCATTCATTGCCGTGCAGAGCAAGTTGAAGGAAAATTTGATTTTGTAGTGAGCCGAGCCGTGACAAGAATGCCCGATTTTTTAGTGTGGGTGAAAGGTAAAATCAAGAGTAAATCCAACCACGAACGGAAGAATGGAATTCTCTATTTAAAAGGTGGAGATTTGACAGAAGAAATGAGCACCGTCAAACAGAAATACAAGGAATTTCTTCTAAGTGATATTTTCTCCGAAGAATTTTTCGAAACGAAGAAAGTGATTCACGTGGTGATTTAATTCATTATCGCTGGA
>JBILQY010000444.1:0-2528 GCA_044372955.1 Crocinitomicaceae bacterium
ATAAAACAAGAATTTACAAAAAAGTTAATGTAACTAACAACATTGGAATCTTTGATTTTGCCCAAAAAAATGGATTGATATAGTTAATTCAAGGTATTTTAAGTTAATTGAGTTACGATTTCAAACCAAATTCTAGCAGATTAAAGGGTTTACCCTAGTTTAAGCGACTCATTACCCTTTAGTTGAAATCTAATCGCAGTAGTAACAGTTGTTAACGACGAAAGAAGAATAAATTTGAGTGTTAATTAAAATGTTTAACAAATTATTTCAATTATTGAAAACAAAATCTTAACTTAGGTAACTATTCATACATTATTTAATAAACCACATCAAATTCATTTTAGTAAATCCGCACTTTTAGTTAACAAATAAAAACAAGTGATTTTTTTCACTTTAGTAAAATTAGTTTGTAACCTTAAAAAATGTCACTATGAATGATGTATTTACCCCAGCTTTCTATAACCTTGTTTCTGTAATTGCGTTGTTTCTATCCGTTGCAACCTTAGTTGTTTCTTCCATTTACATTTTAAGAAAAAGTAGTACAGCTCAAAATTTAAAAATTGAATCAGTGTCTAAAAATGAAATTGATTTAAATCACTACTCTGAAAAATTACAAAAAAAAGACCGTCAAATTTCGGACTTACAAATTAAGCTTGAATTGAAAAAGTCGTTTGAAGATGAATTAATTAAAACCATTTCTGAGGTTGAGTCAATTGAGAATTTCGATTCAAAAATGATTATAAATGAACTCAAAACGAAATTGCAAAATTTGAATGAAATCGATAAAAAACAATTAACTAGAAATTCAACTGTTTTCGATGACAGAGGACTTTTCCAAAAAGAATTGGAAAATTTACATCCTGAACTTAGTTATCAAGAACGTTTATTGTGCTCGTATTTCCGTTTACACTTAAGTTCTAAAGAAATCGCTGTTATCGAAGGAATCACCAATGGAACGGTTCGTGTTTATAAAAACAAAATCAAGCACAAAATAGGCTTATCGCAAGAAGAAAGTTTAAACGAGTATTTGTGTAACTTGTTGGTAAAAAAGGTAGCCTAATTAAAACCTATAATTCTAGCGCCAGTTGATAAGGAATTCTTACAAACAACCCAAGGCATTGCAAAATCTTTAGATTTGATCAAGCTTTTGTTTGAATAATGAATCATGTATTTTGAATCTTTGACTTCCAACAAGCGCCCTTCTTTTGATTTTGAGATTTTAACGAGTTCGTTGTCCACGGCTAGTTGTGTATTCTTTTTATAGATAGAAACGTATTCCACCTCTCCAGGATAATTCTTTAGGTAATTTGAAACTGTGAATTTGATTTTATCCAATTTTTCGATTGGTGTGTCGTAAAAACAAATGATTTTCGATTTGTTTTTAACTGTTACAACCAGTTGATTGTTATTGAAAATACAAACATGCTTTGCTTGAAGATTTTCATAACGTTGATAGGAAATAAAACCGAGAACAAGCAAGAAACCAATGGCGCTGATTTTCCAAATTTTAGTTTTTGGTAATTGATTGACAACAAAAAATAGAATAATGGTGAGCGTAACCGTTGTTAAGAAGGAAAAGGTAAATCCATAGGCAACAGCACCAGGAAGTTGTTCAATTAGCACAAGAAACTTGTACATCAGGTAAATACTCAAAAACAAGATAAAGCCAATCAAGGAATTTAATAAAGGGACAAAACTAAAAGCAAAAAGGGCAATTCCAGCACCTAAAATAACACCTGAAAATAGCATAATTCCAATGTTTGCAAGAGCGAAATAATTTGGGAATTGATGAAAATAATAAAGGGAAAGTGGAACAGTCATAAATTGAGCAGAAAGTCCGACAGCTGTTCCTTCCCAGAAAAACTTAAGGTATTTGTTATCTGTTTTTACCCATTCGACAACTTTTTTATTAAACGTAAAAATCCCCAACATTGCAATGTAAGAAAGTTGAAATCCAATGTCAAAAAGATACAAAGGTTTGAACAACAGTAAAACAAATGCTGTAAAAAACAAGGTATTTACAGGGTTGTAACTTCGTCCAATAATTTGAGAAATTGCTAATACTGAAAACATAAAAACAGCACGAATTACACTAGGTGAAAATCCTGTTAATAAGGCATATATCCATAGAATTCCGACAACAATAAGTACTGCTTGCTTGCGCTTGATGTATTTTCCAAAGATTTTGAAGAAACCAAGAAAAATGGGCAAAATGATTCCCACATGTAAACCAGAAACGGCCAAAGCATGCATCGCTCCAGTGGCAGTGAACGCATTTCTTATTTCAGCATCCAAAAGCGATTTGTCTCCGAGAATAAGTGCTATTCCTATCGCTAGCTCTTCACCTTCCAAATAAGTGGCTAAAATTGATGTGAAAGTCACATTTAATTCATCAATAAAATCAAAAAAGGCATTTTTCGGAACACGATCGATGAACTGAAAATCATCACCTTGAAAAAAGCACATTTCTGTTATTCCTTTGCTTTTCCAAAAAAGCTGTAAGTCGAAATCACCGGGATTATTTTTGT
>JBILQY010000070.1:0-9849 GCA_044372955.1 Crocinitomicaceae bacterium
AATCCAAAGATTTTTATTTAAAAATAAATCGAGATGATTCAGAAGGATAAAGGATGTGCAATTATAAAAGAAAATAGCAGCAATAATTATCAATGTAGATTTACTTTTTGCATCCGTAAAATTTGATTTTAGCAAGAAATCAATAAAAAACAATAAACTCCAAATGATATAGAAAACATTTTCAAATTTTATGGTAACGGTAATGTTATCACTCCGTCTTAATTCTAAAAAGAAAATCAAAACACAAAAAACAGTTGTCGCTAAAACAAAATATTTCATTTTTTTATTTTCTATACTGCGGAAGTAGAAAATGCCAAAAAGAATAACAGATCCTAAAGCATAGGTGTTAAAAAAGAAATAGTTGTTTTGTTTAAAAAATCCTGTGATAATTAAAATCAAACTAATGACAAAGGATAAAACGAGACTTCCAACAAGTGCTGAATCAGCTTTTATTTTTCTCATCCATAAAACGACTATCGGTATAAAACCTGCAATCAATTGAATGAATACTGAGTAGTAAAGATAAATGAATCGTTCCACTTGTGATTTTAAAATTTTACAAACTGTTTGGTCCTTTTGAAAAACGAGGTAATTATTATATTTTCCGAATTACTTGCGTTAACTTAATCATTGTTCTGAACGAAATGTCAGGATGGGCAACTTGGTTTACTGTTCCTGCGATAAATAAGTTTTCAGATGGCGCGTAATAGGCTAATGCACCAGATAATCCTGAATGTCCGATGAAATATGGAACCGAGCCAAAAGGGTTGAAAATCCAAGGAAGTTTGAATAAATGAATTCCAATTCCAGCCTTCATAGGGAAAAATATCCGATTCCATTCCTGTAATTCACTCAGGTAGCTTTTTGGGAATAATTTTCCAGTAAAAAATGCTTCTATAAAAACCAACATTTCTTGGGAGGTAGAAACAATTCCGCCGTCAGCACCAAAGGAAGTCATTGCTTTTGGAATGAGTAGTTTTTTCGACTCGTAAAATAAACTTAAAGGTTTATTGTCAGTTGGATCTTGGTATAAATAGGTTTTTTCTAAGTTCAAGGGTTTAAAAATCAATTCTTTGCAATTTTCTTCAAAAGATTTTTCACTAATGGTTTCTATGATTTTGCCAAGCAATTGGAAGTTAGCATCCGAGTAATTCGCGCTATTTTTTGCTCCAGGTCTAAAAAGTGGTTGCATGGTTTTAGAACGTTCTATGGCTTCTTCAAAAGTCCAATGAGAATCATTTCCAAGTTTAATCTCATCTTCTAAACTTTTTCCATTCGGCCCTTTACCTTGAAAATAGTCAGGCAATCCAGAAGTATGAGCAAGTAAATGTTTGATGGTTAGTTCTGATGTGTAATCGATTCCTTTGTAAACATGTAGGTTATTTAATGTTTTATGATCTAAATAGTTACAAATCTTGTCTTCAAGTGTGATTTTATTTTCTGACCGCATTTTTAAAACGAGTGCGGTGACAAATAATTTGGTAGTACTTGCAATAAAATAGGGAATTTCTGGAGAAAGATTTCCCGATCCACCATGCCAAGTAAAATCATTTTTTTTGATTGAAAATGAAGTTCCTACTATTTTTCTTCCATCAATAACAGAATCAAGAACCTTTTGCAGCTTTTGATTACAAACCTCAGTATTTGCCATAAATTGATAGTTGCTATTAAATCTAACGTTGATGCTGTGCTAAAATTTGCAAAACCCATTCCACTTGTTCGTCTCTATTTAGGTTTGAATTGTCCAAAACAATGGCATCATCTACTTGAATTAATGGACTTTCTGCTCGAGTTGAATCTATAAAGTCGCGTTCTTCCAAGTTTTTTTTAACTTCATCATAAGAACTTTCGATGCCTTTGCTTTTTAATTCATCTAAACGTCTTTGCGTTCGAATTTTTGTATCAGCGGTAACAAATAATTTCAATTCGGCATTTGGAAAAACAACAGATCCAATGTCTCTTCCATCCATTATTATTCCTCCCTTTTGACCCATTTTTTGTTGTTCAGCTACCAATTTCTGACGTACTTCTTTGATAGTTGCTATTTTAGACACAACACTTGCAACTGCATTTTCACGGATTTCATTAGCCACATTGATTCCATTTAAAAATAGAAGTGATTGTTGATCCACCGTCTTAAATTCTAAATTGATGTGATTGAGTTGTTCCTTGATTTTTTCAACTAAAGGTTCTCCATCGGAAAACAATTGATTTTTGAGGCAATACAGAGCAACTCCACGATACATAGCTCCAGAATCAATAAAAATATAATCTAGTTTTTTGGCTAAATCTTTTGCTAAAGTACTTTTGCCACAAGCCGAAAAGCCGTCAATAGCGATGGTAAGTTTTTTAGATGTCATGTTGCTTCAAAAATAGCGAAAAACTCGATAGTATATGGATTTGGTTACTAAAGATTTCTTAGTGAATTGGTTCTAATCCTGCTATGAATTCTTTAAATTTTCCAAAGTTTTTTTCGTAGGTTTCAGGTGTAGCAGTGAAATCAATCCATAAATAAGCTGTTTTTGTTTCACAAAACACATAACAACAATGATAAATTAAGTTATTGTTTCTCATAAACACGCGATAGCTTTTGCCAATTTGTTTAAAATCTTCTAACTCATTTTTTCCCACAAATTGATGTATTTTACTCCAAGGTGGATACTGACCAAAAGAAAGATCTTCAATAATGTATTCTCTGAATTCTTTTAGTGACTTAAATTTTGATTTTTGAAACGATTTTATAAGAATTGCATTTTCGATTTTCGCTACAGCAGGCAATGTTCCTCCCCACGCAAAATCTGATTTCGTTTCAATTAATTTCAACCATTTAGGAACTATCACTTTATAGTTATAAGTTGAGTCAATGTAATAAAGTTCATTTATACCAAGGCTGTCAGTTTTCTTTTTTAAATCTTGATAATCGCTAAAAGTTGCTTTCGTTTCGGCAGTTTTCTTTTTTTTCTGTGCAATAACATTTAGAGTTAATAGCATAAATAGAAAGGAAATTTTTGTGATTTTGGTCATTTTATTTTTATTAATGATAAAATTTTTCACGAAGTTTATAAACTAAATTATTGATGTAAACTAAGTCTGGTTGTTCCGGCAAGCTAGAATTTTCAAAAGCTAATTCCATTTCCTTTTGTTTTTCGTTTGCTAAAATCAATAATTCCTCATATTCAAATTTTCCGGACTTTATTTCAAGTAGAAAATTACGATTTGGTCGCTTAACATTTACTCGTTTTTCTGTTCCAATTTCAATTGCCATTTCAAGTAGCCTAAACACATGCATCATATTTTTAGCATCGTAGTTTTTACCGTGACTTTGGGTGTTTTCATAGCGATTTTCATTTCGTTTTTCAACCCATTCCCAATACTCGCGATATTCTTTACAATAAATTGAGTAGCCATCACGATTAAAATAAAGGAGTGCAATTTGTTTTTCATCTTTTGGAATTGAACTTAAGGAAACATCATTTGAGTCTTTGTTTTTAACAATTCCATCAAAAATTCCTTTGTCACTATAGTAAAGCCCATAAATGTCTTTCATGTGTTGAATATTGACCAAACCACAATTTTCTTGCTTCCAATTTTGAATTTCTAAGAATTTCCCTATTGGAATTGCACCTTTTTCTTGATTTACATAGCAAAAAGAAAGAATACTTTTTCGCTCTTTCGGAAGCGGATTAACAATTTTCTTTTTAAGTCCTTTAGCTTTTTTGATTTGTGATAGCGCAAATTTTCCAAAAGTATTAACACATAGTTTTGAAAGTATGCGTTCTGGATTTATTTCCTCTAAAAATGGATGTTTGAAGATAATAGCTGATTTTGGTGTATTTAATAACTCAAGAATACTTGGATTGTTTTGAGCTAAAAGTTCCATAAAACGACCGAGTTCATAAAAGACAATATCATTCGTTTCATTATTAACTTGAGGAACATATTCTAGACCATAAAATAAGGATTTAGGTAATAAAAAAACACCTTTTATATCTGTGTCAGAAGTGGGAGTGTCTAACCCATAAGCCTTACTTCCACTGATACATTCTAAAATAATTAACTTGTTTTCTCTTAAAAATTCAATGGTCATCATGTTTCAATTGTTGGATGAAAAAGGTGTTAAGATCTGTTATCAAACCTGATGAAGGAGGTAAACTTTGAGCTTTGTTATCTGCGTTAACTATACATTCCTTCATAAATTCAAATAAATCAGTTTCATTAGAATGCATATAGGATTCACTTATTGTAGATTTCAATTCAATCAACTCATAAATGCGACTTTTAAGTGTTTGGTTCACAGAAAGTCCTTCTAGCATAGTCGGAAAGTGAATCGGAGGAATCTCTTCTTTTTCTATTATCCACTTACAAGCAACGGATGCACGTAAGGCATAAAAGAACTTTTTGAGTTTGAACTCACTTGCATGTTCTAATTCCTCAATTCCTTTTTTTGCCATGCTTAAATAATGGTACATGGTCGCAATTTTTGAATACATTTTTGGTGCTAAAAGTTTAATTTCTGTAAGAAATTCTTCATCTTTTTGATAAATGATTGAGGATTGAATTCTTTCCAATAAAGGTGCATTTGATTTCCATAAGAGTTTTAAGCTTTTTCGCAAATCCCATCCGCTAATATCGATTTCATTATTGTCTAACATCATTTCTATTGAATCCTTTTCTTCAATCAAACTTAAATACCAATTTTTTTCATGTCGGTAGATAATACGCACGTCATAATCACTATCAGGAGAAGGAAAGCCCCAAGCTCTTGATCCTGTTTCACAAGCTAAAAGAATTTTGATTTTTCTTTGTTTTTCAATTTCTTTCAAGTAGGCTTTTATCTTTTCTTCCATGTTTTGGGGTATTAGTTGTTAGGTTTTTTTGTTCGCCAGTAATCTGCAAAAATAAAATTATCAATTTATTGGGAACCAACACTTTTATTGAATCAAAGATAGTTGCTGATTTTCAAAAATACAATTCTCAAATTTTTATTTCAACAATACCTTTTAGCTATTGTTAAATCAAAAAAATATCCTAACTTCAAACACCAAAACGAGTTCTTCAATTCAAAGCAACTAAAACACGAACAAATGCCATTAAATTCTTCGATAAATCTTAAAAAATGGATTGTTGTTACTGTTGTTTGCTTCAATTTTGTAAGTCAGGTTTTTGCTCAATTTCCTAATCCTGTGACACTTGCAACGGGACAAGGTCCTGTAGGAGCTTTGGATCCGCTTTGGACAGTTTCACCTTGGTACACATCCAACCCACCAAATCCTATGGGTTTAACTTATACTCCAGCTTTAATCAATAATAATTGTGCTCCAGGGGCTTGGGTGAATCCTGCATCACTGCCACCTCCAACAAATAATGGAAAATGGATTACAGGAAACGATGCTTCTTGCTCTGAAAACACAAGTTCTGGTTATCGTTATTTTCGTTTAACCTTGAATTTGCCTTCCACATGTAACGGAAATAGTATTGCTGGAATGGGAAATTACACCTTGAATTTAACTGGTTATGTCGATAATACGATTTCAGATGTATTTGTAAATGGTACGAGCACAGGAATCAGCGGAGGGAATTTTGCAGCTGGAGGACAATTAAATATTAATCTCACTGGTCCTTGGGCTGCAGGGGTGAATTACGTTGACATCATGGTTTATAATTTTCCAAGTGATGGAGCAAATCCGTATGGCTTATTAATGGTTGCTGATGGTGGAGCAAGTGCAAGCTTGGATTCTGATGGTGATGGAGTGACCGATTTAAACGATGCTTGTGTATGTGAAGTTGGTACTTTGACAAGCGGTTGTTTGGCTTCTTTATCAGGAAATTTAACAATATGTCAAGGCGAAAGTACTACACTTACAGTAACAACCAATGGAACAATTCTTTGGAGTACGGGTGAAACAACAGCTTCAATTACTGTTTCTCCAAATCAAAATACGACCTACTCAGTAACAGCAACTAATCCCAATGGCTCATCAAATGAGCTTACGGCTAATGTTACCGTAAACCCTATTTATGCTCCGGTCGTAAATCAATTAATTTGTCAAGGAGAAAGTTATCTTTTCAATGGTTCAACTTACAATCAAACAGGTACTTATTTATTCAATGGTCAAACAGTTTCTGGTTGTGATTCTATTGTAACATTGAATTTAGTAGTAGCACCAATTTACAATCAAACCATTCCAGTAGATTTATGCAGCGGCGGAACTTATGTTTACAGCGATACAGCACTTACCACAGAAGGAGATTATGTGTTTGAATTTCAAAGTATTTCTGGATGTGATAGTATTGTAACAATTGCTTTAAATATACTACCTGCGTATCAAGTAAATCAAGTGATTTCTGCTTGTGATTCTTATTTTTGGAATATTACCAATCAAAATTACACGCAAAGTGGCATTTATCAATTTCTATACACAACTGAAGGTGGTTGCGATAGTTTGTTCATTTTGAATTTATCGGTTTATCCTACTCCTAATGCACCAGTATTATCGGGGAATTTCCCCAAATGTCCGGGTGATGCCTTTATTTTTTCAGCTGAAAGCTCAACTTTTGGTATCATTTGGTCGGGACCTAATAGTTTTATTTCGAATCAATTTTCTAACTCAATTCCACTGTTTACTGCCCAAACAGGCATTTATTCAGCGATACTTATAGCGAATGGTTGTTCTTCTCCTTCGAGTTCAATTATTGCGGACATTGAATTCAATAATCCGCTAGATTTTCTAGCCTTTCCGAATGTTTTGACACCAAATGCTGATGGGGTAAATGACGTTTTGAATTTCCCTGAATATGCAAAAAGCTGCGCGAAATTTAATATTAGTATTTACAATCGTTGGGGTGTTGTAGTATATTCAGGTGATGAAACTTCTCCACCTTTTGATGGAACTACCAATGGAGCGAAATTAACTTCAGGCGTTTATTTTTATAAATTACTTTTCGAAGACAAAGAGAAATCAGGATTTATTCATTTATTTGATTGATGCTAGACTTACAAAATTTAAACATGTTTTGTCATTTCTTAATAAAATACCCCAAAAATTCCCTGTTTCCATCACCACCAAGAATAGGAGAGTCTATCACGTCTTGAAAAACGAGATTATTTTTCTCACACATTTTTTTAATGTTTTCAATAACTTCTGGATAAAGCGCCGTGTTTTTCACGATTCCATTTTTATTTAAGTTCGCTTTTCCAACTTCAAATTGTGGTTTAATTAACAAAACAGCCCAAGCGTTTTGCTTTAAAAAAGAATGCACAAAAGGAATGGTTTTCTCCAATGAAATAAAGGAAACGTCAACTACTAATCCATCGACTAATGAAGGAATCAATTTACTTGTTAAATCGCGAACATGGGTTTTCTCCAAGTTGACAACGCACTCATTTTCTTTGATTCTTGCATGCAATTGATTCGAACCAACATCTACACAAAAAACTTTAGAAGCTCCATTGTGCAATAAAATCTCTGTAAATCCACCAGTTGAAGCACCTAAGTCAATAAAAGTTTTGTCTTCACAATTTAAACTCCATTTCTCCAAAGCAGCAATTAATTTCAAAGCGCCTTTTGAAACCCAAGGAATTTCTTCCCCCATCACTTTAATCTCAACGTCTAATGGGAATTTTTTACCTGGTTTAGTAATTAACTTTCCGTTGATAAGTACTCCTGATTCTGTGATTATCTGTTCTGCTCGAACTCTTGTGGAAACAAGTTTTCGGTCGATTAAAATTTTGTCTAAACGTTCTTCTGACATGCTCAATTGATAAATGTATTTCCAAACCAAAATTGACCTATTTCAAATTCTTGATTGGAGTACAAAAGTAGTTAAAATGTATGGGTAAATGGAATTAAGAATGTAGTCTGCCGAGGCGGGTAGGAATGTAGAATTTAGAATGTAGAATTTAGAATGAAGAATGAAGAATGTAGAATGTAGTCCGGCTAGGCGGAGTAGAATTAATAATTTAAAATTCCATTACTAAAATGTTTTTAAAGAGCTATCTCTTATTTTACAACTACATTAGAAAATTTTAAATCTGAAAGTACGTCTTTTAATTTTCCGTTTGTATCGCTTTTGAAAACATAAAGTCCTTTGTTTGCTGGATCCTTTAAAGAACCTTTTATTGTTTCATTAGGTTTTAAAACAAATGAATAAGTGTATTCTGAATTAGCACAAGTTGCACAAGTTCCACCATAATAAGCATCCGTATGAAATAATATACTTTTCGTTGAATTTGTTGTATTCTTAATCTCTAAAACTTCATAAACATATCCGAATTTACGATTTTCTTTATCAGTAACTGTTTGTGGGGTAGTTGTAATTTCGATACCATCAAATTTGTGACTAGTTTGAGCGTTTAGATTCAAGTAGAAAAACGCAAAAAGAGAAATGGAGATTAACTTTTTAATAGGTGTTAAATTATTTTGCACGGTTATTTTAAAAGCGCTAATAAATTCATTCAATGCATCGGATTGATTGCGACGAATTTTATTTTGTCTTATTTTATGTTTTAAGTTTGAACAAATATATGTTTTTTTCCAAAAAGTAAAAAATGATTTTCTAAGTAAACGCTTCGATTTGGAAACTTTTTTTATTTTCTAATCGATGTCATTTTGAAGATTTTACCATCTTTTACTTCATAAATCATCACAATTTCAAGGGTATCTGAAGCGCCTTTACGTCCTACAATGCTTTCGTGGTCAATAACTTTATTATCAAAAACAATGCGCTTCAAAATGGTGGAATGTAAATTAGGTGATGCAGCAAATAATTCTTTGTATAATTTTTCAATTGCAGGTTTTCCGCTTGCTACTAATTTCATTTCACTAAAACTATATAATTCAATGTCTTCCGAAAACCAAGACATGAATTTTTCTAAATCGCGATTGTTGTAAGCTTCCAAATTGCTTTGAACTATTTGTTCTGTCGATAGATTTTGTGCAAAGTTCATAAATGATAAATGGATGAATATAAAGAAGAAAATGCGTTTCATAGTTGAAAATGTTCGATTAATAAAAGCTTTAACAATTAGTTTTAATATTTCACAAACACTAAATTTATAAAAATGTTGAATGAAATTAGTTTTTTATTCAGTACCCAAAAAACGTCAAAGATTACTTTAACGCTTTAATCAATCGAATTACAGCAATTTATTTATTGTCGTTTGACAACATTGCTTGAATTTGTTTCATTGTTTTTTGCATTCCTTCGGCGCTTCCGTCTAAGAAAATCGTATTGCCTTTTCCGTATTCAGCAAAGTTTTTAATTGCTTCAGTCCACATTGAAAAAAGAATCACATTTGTATCTAAGTTAGCTTGCTTCATTTCTTCGGCAGCTTCAGACATTCCTTTTGCCACCTCTTGACGGAACAAAGCAACACCTTGTCCTCTCAACATCGCAGCTTCTTTTTCAGCCAACGCAGCAATTTTAATAGCATTACCTTCAGCTTCAGCAGCTTTCGTTTTTGTGATTAATAAAGCTTGACCTTCGTTTTCAGCAGCAGCTTTTAAATTATTAGAAGCCACAACTTTACTCATACTTTCAATGATAGCTGCATCAAAAGTTATATCGTTAATTTGTAAGTCGAGTAGGTGATACCCCCAAGTTTCAAGCGTGTGATCAATTTGACTTTTCACGTTTTCTACCAATTCATGGCGCAAACCCAAAATTTCTGATTGCTTTTGACTTGCAACGTAAGAACGAATCGAACCTTCAATTGTGCGAATCAAAGCTTGCATTAAATCTTTGTTAGAAATAAACTTGAATGCTACTTTTTTAATAGTTTCTTCTTCCGCATCCATAACGCTGTAGAGCAACATACTTTTAAAGTAAACATTTGCTTGATCGATTGTA
>JBILQY010000446.1:0-2519 GCA_044372955.1 Crocinitomicaceae bacterium
GGATTGATGCAATCATTGACCCTGCTGAAACGCGTAAAATTATTTCAATGGGAATCGAAATGGCAAACCATGCACCTATTGAGAAAAGATATAATGTGGGTGTGATTCAAACTTAGAATTTGAGTTAAAAGATAAAAACTTAGAACTGAAAGTAGAGAGATGAATTGGTTTCCTCCCTTGAGGGAGGACTAAGGAGGGTGAAAAGTTAAAAGGAGAAAGCTTATCCGCCGCGGCGGACTGAAAGTTGAAAGTTAAAACTTTGAAATAAACAGACTTTGAAGTTAAAATTGAAAAAAATTAACTTCTACTTTACTTTTTCTCAGATTCAAATAAAAAGTCACCAAGTTCTTTGGTGTACAATTTTGTACCATTTCTCCGAAGAACAAAGGCTCTTACCAAATTTTTCATCCAAGTTTTCTTAGATGAATAAGCGCATATTCTCACAAAAAGTACTTGTAGAAAGCCACAACATTCACCTTTATTTCATCTAATTGGATAGTTTCTTCTTGGTCAAAAGTGATGATCGTTCCTTCTGTTATATTTAAAAAGCGACAAGCTTCCACCAAGCCTCGAAGTTCTCGTTTCCGAGTATCTGAATCGTTTAACTGATATGCTACTTGAATAGGGTAGAAGGTACCTTCTTTCTCAAGGATAAAATCGCATTCGTACTTTGTTTTAAAATAGAACAACTTATTACCTTGCTTCAATAGTTCCAAAAAAACCATATTTTCAAAAAGTTTTCCGTTGTTTTTGGATACTGAAAATTCGATCGCTGAAAGCAAACCCGTGTCGATAACATACGTTTTCTTTTCGCTTTTCGCTTGCTTGATTTCTGAATAATCGAATTTATCTATAGATTGCGTTAAAAATACAGCGTTGCAATGGTCGTAAAATTCATACAAATAATTGTTACTTATTTTATACCCCATTGATTTTAAGTCTCTAAATGTTTTGTTTATGGAAAACGGAACTGTGACGCTTGCAAATATTTTCTTGATAAAAAAGCGTAAAACGTCGATAGCACGGACATTGTAGCGTTCCACCACATCGCGAAACATCATCACGTTAAAGTACTCTTGTAATAATTTTATACGTGTTGATTTTTCGAAGGATATTGTTTCCGCAAATCCTCCGTTGTACATAAATTCTCCTGCGTAATGGATGAGTTTGCTTCTTTGTTGTTGCGTTTTTGTGGCCTTTTCAACGTTTAAAGCACCGAGGTATTCCCGAAAACTTAATGGATAAACCGTGTAACTCAACGAACGACCACGTAAGGCAGTTGCGATTTCACTACTCAATAATTTTGCGTTAGAGCCTGTGATGTAGATGTTTCTTGTCTTTGTGTCATATACACGACGTATGAATTTCTCCCAACCAGTTACATTTTGTATTTCATCAAAAAAGAGATGCGTATTTTCCCATTCTAGGTCGGGATATAATTCATTAAACGCTTGAAGTATATAGTCTAATTCATCGGTGTCAGCACGTAGACGCTCATCTTCAAAATTGATGAAAAGTATGTTTTTGCGCTCAGTTCCACTTTCAAGTAATTGATTTATAAGTTGATACAGAAAGAAGGTTTTTCCACTTCGTCTAGCGCCTATTAAACTGATGATTAATTTTGTGTTTAATGGTATTGTTTGTTCGCGTAAAAAACCACTCTTGAAATTTAGCGTTTGATTCTCTGCTATTACCTCTTTGAAACGTTCTTTCATTGTTTAATTACTTTATTTTACGAAACAAATTTACAAAATTTACTTTAAAATGAGGTATTTAATTAAAAATATTAGTAAAAAAAAATAAAATAAATTATAAAGTTTCGTAAAATAAACGAAAATATTATAAAAATTGTTTCAAATTAAAAATCATAGTTTTGAATTTTGTATTAACTGAATGAACTTTCAATGCTTAATTTTGAACTCTACTCCGCCTCGGCGTTTTATTTTTCTCTTTTATACCGATAGTTATCGGGACCTAACTTTCCACTTTCTGTTATAAGTTCTAAACTTTCAGTTAGCAGTTCTCAATATATTTCAGTTTCAAAACTTATCTTTGCACATTAAAACAAAAATAAAATATGAGTCATTCTGAACTTTCTGAACAAGAAATCTTACGACGCGAGTCACTTCAAAAATTGCGCGATTTGGGAATTGATCCTTATCCAGCGGCACTTTATCCTGTTAGCGATTATGCAACAGACATCAAGCAGAATTTTGAAGACGGTAAGCAGGTTTGTTTGGCAGGTAGAATGATGAGTCAACGTGTGATGGGAAAAGCTTCTTTTGCTGAGTTGCAAGACGCGTCAGGAAGAATTCAAGTGTATTTTAACCGCGACGAAATTTGTCCGGGAGAAGATAAAATGCTTTATAATGAAGTGTTTAAGAAATTGTTGGATTTAGGCGATTTCATTGGCGTGAAAGGTTATGTTTTCAAAACGCAAGTAGGGGAGACCTCCGTTCACGTTCAAGAATTTACGGTTTTGAGTAAAGCATTACGTCCTTTGCCATTGCCAAAAACGG
>JBILQY010000445.1:0-2519 GCA_044372955.1 Crocinitomicaceae bacterium
TTTCCAATATTTTCAAGTTGCTCGCGTTTCAAGCGGAAAAAATCGTACGTGTTTTTATCTAATTTAGAAAGCTTAACCAACACAGAATCACCTCTTCGGAAGTATCGTTTGAAATCATCATTGATCGTACTGTCTTTCTTTTTCTGTGGGTTTCTGAAGGTTAAATCTACCGTTAATCCATCAAAATAGCGGTCTCTAAAAATACGTCCACCACCATTTCCAACACGGAAAGTATAATCCAAAGGTTCGCCATTTGCTTGCGTATTAATTCTTCTTGAATCGTATTTATAAGCATCGAATTGTCCCACAGGATCTGTCAATTTAGCTTTTATCAATCCATATTCGTCTGAACCTTCTTCGAGTACCCATTGTAAGGAATTTAAAGAGGTTGGCTGTGGAATTATTGTTGTTGAGGTATAAGTTTTTCCGTTAAAATCAATGATTAATTGATACGATTTCCCAACTTGGCCTTTTAACGTACTTGAAGAATATACTTTTATAGGCAATTGCTGCACTTCATCGTACTCTACACGCAGCATTTCGGCGAAACGAATTTGTGTAGAAAGTGGAAACTCACTCAATAAACGGTATTCCAAAAGGGTGGTATCTCCGTCAACGACCACTTTCACAACAGCATCAGCAACAAACGATTCAATGTAAGTTTCGACATAGGATTCTGAATAAACATTTGCCGATTTGGACAATAAAATTACAGGATAACCGTCCGTTTCGATACTTCCATCCACCACTAATTCTGACTTAAATCCAGGTATGTCAATATTGACTTCTTTTGTACAAGAAATCAAGCAAATAGAAAGGAGCGCTATCAGAATTAGGTTTTTCAAAGGCTTATTTTACACGGTTTAAACTCATTGCTTTCAGCATCCATGTCGGAAGGAATTTCCCTGGCTTTCTATTTTTTAAATTAATGTACCAACCAATTTTCTTCACCACAGGAACTTTGTGTGTTTCTACAAATTCGATTAAAGTTCCGTCTGGATCTTCGATGTATGAAAAACGGCCACCTGCTTCACCCATGTCAAACGTATCAGAACTATCAACCGTAAATGGAAAACCTTTTGCTTCACATTCTTTACGTAATTGTTCGATTCCTTGTACGTCAAAGCATAAGTGAATAAAACCCCAATCACCCCAGAAACGATTCTCAAATATTTTTCTGCAATCTGTGCGCTCTAATGCTTGAACTAATTCAATTTCTGTTGGACCTAATAATTTAGCGAAAGCACCAATTCGCTCTTTGCTATGAGATAAACGCACTCTACGAAATTTTGATTTTCCACCTTTTAAAGCTTGTAAATCGTCAAATTCACCTATTACATCAAAATCAATTTTATCATAACCAAGAATATCCTTGTAAAGCACTAATGATTTATCAATATCAGACACACCAATCGTTGTGCCGCCAACTCCACCACAATTTGATGGGTGATTCGTTTTAGTAAACCAACCTTTTCCTTCCATGACCTGAAAGATATTTCCGTTTGGATCTTGAACAAAAAACGATAATTCTCCCGCCGGATTTTTAGTTGGTGCATTTAGAAGTATTGCTCCGTTTTGCTTCATGTAATCGTAGGATTTTTGAACATCGCGCGATTTAATTTTACACGAAAACATCCCGTAATCTCCTAATTGAATGTCAAATGTTGGTTTTTCTGTATTACGACTTGTAAACTGCCAAATTTCAAAACCGCCGCCACCGTCCATACTTAGTGCTAAAGTTGCAGTTCTCTTATGCACTTGACCTCCAGTATAATTTATCATCAAAGGTGCTGGTGCTGCTTCTTCGAAAATTCGAACGTCAATACCAAACATTTTTCGGTACCAAACCCAAATTTCTTGCACATTTGGCACTCCAATTCCCATTTGCTGAATTCCACAGATAATTTTTTCCACGTTTTAATATTTTGAACAAAAATAGAAAATCAAATTGAGTATTTAACTTCAAGCCATTTTAAACACATTAGTTTACGATAAAGGTATATCATTAAAAAAGACTTCCTTGAATAAAATCTTCCTTAAACAGCTGTTGTACTTGCGGGATATTTGGATTTTTTGAATTGATAATTCGTTTGTCGATTGTATGGGCTTGAATTTGATTTTCAGGCAAAAGTGGGAGATTATTTAACTCCATACCTGCAGGACTTAACCAATTTTCAAGTGCCGAATCGGGTAGGAGGAAAGGCATTCTTTTTTTTGTGTTGTGTATTGCTGCCAAAAACGGATACGCCTCGCATGTAATTATAGTAAAGGTTCTCATTTTTTGGTGCGATTTAGGATGAATCCATTCACTGAAAAGTCCAGCCATTGAGAAAATTTCTGTTCCTTTTGGCGCAATGAAAAAAGGAATTTTTTCTTTTCCTTGATGTTGCCATTCAAAATATCCTGTCGATGGAATGATGCAGCGCTGATTTTGTATTAATCCTTTATAGGAAGCGGTCGTTTCCAATGTTTCAATGCGTGCATTGGGTGTTTTTGATGCAATTTCCAGGTAGTTTTCT
>JBILQY010000447.1:0-2512 GCA_044372955.1 Crocinitomicaceae bacterium
CTGGTTATCAATTAAATATACGAATTTTAATAATTCAATGAACAACTTTTTTTATTTTTTTTCCAAATGCACAACGGGTTAATAGTATTTTTATTACTCAAAGAATTATTGATAAAAGTACTACTGGGATTCCCGATTCGTGGTGCTTTGATCTAGGAGTTATGGGGGTAGGCGATTTAAGATTAATTGTAGCTGGAACAGTCTTTAATCAAGCAATGAGTCAAGCTTATATAGTAGAAAGTAACATTTGGACACACGTCTTAACAACCTATAATGGTACAACCGTAAAATTTTATGTAAATGGCGTAATGGTATATTCAATTTCTCAAACTGGAAGTACTCCAAGTAATAATAATTCCGTAAGAATCGGTGTGAATAGTTTATACAACGATGAATGGTTTGATGGTGAACTAGACGACATCGGTATGTGGAATCGTGCTTTGTCAGAATGTGAAGTAGCAGATTTATACAACTCACAATTAGGATCTTTTTCAAACTCTTCTGTTTCCATAAATCCTTCTTTAAGTTCGATAGGTTCAAATGCAACGTTAACAGTTTCAACACCTCTTCAAAATATTCAATGGCAGAGTAATCCTGGAAATATGGGTTGGAATAACGTAGTAAATAATAACACTTATAGTGTTTCTAATAATGATACCTTAGTTGTTTCAAATTTACAACTGTCAAATCATAACCAGCCTTTTAGAGTTTTAGCTTGTGGAGATACCTCCAACATTACAACCATTCAAATCGCTGATACCTGCATTACAAACGTTACAGTTTATGATACGCTTACAACCAATATTTACGACACAACTTACATAACGGTGAGCGATACGCTTATCATCAACACTACCTTGAGTTTACCAGCACCAAATAACGAAAATACCATTTTGATTTACCCCAACCCGGCAAGTGATCACATCACCATTGACAATGGAAACTTTGCAGCCATGGCAGGATATAGCATTAAAATTGAAAACAATGCCGGTCAGCAAGTATTTCAAAGCACCATTAACCAACAGCAGTTTTATGTGGATTTAAGCACGTGGACGGGTAACGGTTTGTATTTCGTGCATTTGATTGATCCGCAAAATAATACGGTGACGGTGAGGAAGATTGTGTTGCAGTGATAAATGGTTGAAACCATTATTGTTTTATGATTATTATCCATAGGGGCGGAATTAATTCCGCCCCTATGTGTTTAAATGTGTTTGGATTATCCATTTTAATGGATTAAATCAGATAAACAATAATTCATTTATTCATCGAATTTTTGTATATTTAGGTAAGAATCCTAAAAAATGAGTCAATTACAAAATTTCAATGACAAACCTGTTCGAACGGCTTGGAGTGATGAACAAAACAAATGGTATTTTTCTATCGTGGATGTTATTGCGGCGTTAACGGATAGCCCAAAGCCAAATAATTATTGGAAAGTACTAAAGCATAGACTATTAAAAGAAGGAAGTGAGTTGGTTACAAATTGTAACCAACTGAAAATGATTTCTTCGGATGGCAAATACTATAAGACTGACGTTGCAGATACAGAACAACTTTTTCGATTAATTCAATCTATTCCTTCTCCAAAAGCAGAACCATTCAAACTTTGGCTCGCTCAAGTTGGAAGCGAACGGCTTGATGAAATGGAAGATCCTGAAATTAGCATTGATCGAGCTCTCGAGAATTATAGACGTTTGGGTTATTCAGAAAATTGGATAAACCAGCGCTTGAAAAGTATTGAGATCCGAAAAGAATTAACCGATGAATGGAAGCGAGTAGGAGTTCAAGAAGGCGCTCAGTTTGCTACTTTAACTGATATCATTACGAAAAATTGGTCAGGTTTAACCACTAAGGAATACAAAGTTTTGAAAGGATTGAAAAAGGAAAATTTGAGAGATAACATGACGAATACTGAGCTAATTTTAAACATGTTAGCGGAAGCTTCTACCAAAGATATTTCCAATGCAACGAATCCCAAAAACCTTGACGAAAGTAAAAAAGTAGCTCAACAAGGCGGAAATGTGGCCAAAGTAGCGCGAAAAGAACTGGAATCTAAAACAGGTCAAAAGGTTGTTTCCAATTCAAATGCGAAAAAGAACTTGAAATAATTGCAACTTAAAGTAATTTTATGAATCATGTTAATTTGTTTTTTTTTTGAAAAAACTTTCTGGAAATAATTTAAACAACAACTATTTTACTTTGGTTATAAATTCATATATCAAATTCCAATAACAACGGTTTATCACAACGGAATTTATCCCTAAATTTGCAATCCATGAATCAGTTCAAGAAAGTTGCATTTTACACACTTGGTTGCAAGTTGAATTTCTCTGAAACATCTACCATTGCTAGGTTGTTTGAAGAATCTGGTTTTGCAAAAGTGGATTTTGATGATACACCTGATGTGTATGTAATTAATACATGTTCGGTGACCGAAAATGCAGACAAGAAATGCAAGCAATTGGTCAAACGTGCAACTAAAATTAACCCGGAAGCATTTATAGTGATT
>JBILQY010000072.1:0-9801 GCA_044372955.1 Crocinitomicaceae bacterium
ATAAGATTAGTGCAGAAGCGAAAGCCTTTGTTCGTGATTCAAAAAACAAAGCTTGGAGTGCATTTACCGGTTCAATCAAACAAGATTTAGCGCAAGCTGTTGCCTTGATTAAAGCTGTTGCAGCAGAAAGTGAAAATGGTGTTTTTATTCAGAAAGAAGCAGAAGCACTTGAAAAAGCATTTGAACCAATTCGTAAAGATATTTTGACAATTGCGCGCAAAGTATTGAGAATGGTGCGTGAAGAATCAATTCCATCAAAAACAGCACTTTCTATTTGGATTAAAGGATTGATTGGCGAAAATTTTGACCGTTACAGTTCACATTTATATTCACAATCGGAACAGTCAGCAATGAAAGTTCAACCTGTGGCACCTGTTTATGATAACGAGGTTAAAATGGAAGACGGTCGAATTATCTTGAGAGAAAATTACCGTAAAATCCTTGAAAATAATCCAGAAGTTATCGTTTTTGGTGAAGACGCTGGAAAAATTGGTGGTGTAAATCAAACATTAGAAGGATTACAAGATCAATTTGGCGACATTCGTGTTTTTGACACAGGAATTCGTGAATGTACCATTATCGGTCAAGGAATTGGAATGGCTATGAGAGGGTTGCGACCAATTGCTGAAATTCAATACTTAGATTATTTATTGTATGCAATTCAGATTTTGTCGGATGATTTATCGACTTTACAATACAGAACTAAAGGCGGACAAAAGGCACCATTGATTATTTCTACAAGAGGTCATCGTTTGGAAGGAATTTGGCACAGTGGTTCGCCAATGGGAATGATTATCAATTCATTGCGTGGAATGCACGTTTGCGTACCAAGAAATATGACAAAAGCTGCAGGATTTTATAATACGCTTTTAGCTTCTGATGAACCTGCATTAGTAGTTGAACCTTTGAATGGATACCGCACCAAAGAGCGTTTGCCGATCAATGTAGGTGAATTTAGAGAAGCACTTGGGGTTCCAGAAATCGTGAAATCGGGAAGCGACTTGACAATTGTTTCTTATGGTTCAACGTTCAATTTATGTGAACAAGCAGCAAAAACCTTGTTGGAATTAGGAATTGATGTGGAACTAATTGATGTTCAAACATTACTACCTTTTGATATCAATCATATAATTGCTGATTCATTAAAGAAAACAAATCGTTTATTGATTGTGGATGAAGATGTTAGCAGTGGAGCAACAGCATTTATGTTGGATAGAATAATGGTGGAACAGAAAGGATATTATTTCTTGGATGCTGCGCCGGAAACAATGAGTGCTAAAGATCACCGCCCAGCCTACGGTTCGGATGGCGATTATTTCTCAAAACCAAGTATCGATGACATCGTTGAAAAAGCGTATTCAATCATGAACGAGTTTGATCCTGAGGAGTTTCCGAGTATGTATTAGATTTATTTCGCTAAAAACTTTTTAAATTTCATTTAGTTTATTTTTTGAGTGTGAGATTATTTAGATATTTATTTGTCGACTTTTTTAGTTATGTATGCTCCTAATAGAATCGCTTTTATACGATATTGACAATTCTAAAACTTTGTTTTGTTATTACGAAATCGGTGAAGAAAAATATGCTAACTCAAAAATCTATTATTTAAGTTATATTGAGGGAGAAATAGGAGAAAATAATAGTTTTGAAGTACAATCCTCTGAGTATTTAAATGAGATTAAAGTGATTGAGAAACTTCTTCTTGATAAGTATAAATTAACAATTAATCCAAACACACAAATAACCTTAAAGATTTCATTAAATAGTAAAAAATTTGCGAGTGTACGTAAAATTTATGATTTCATAAAACAAGTTACTTCTGGAATAAAACACATTTGTAAGACAACTGGTGCTGGAATAGTTAAATTTAATTTTATTTCAGATATCGAAATTTCTACAGCTGAAATTACTTTTATATTTGATGTAGTTTTTAGTGATAAATTCGAGGAGTATTTTATTAATGATTTAAGAATCATAGGTGTCAATTCTTCAGATATAAACATAACAATTTCAAACATTTAAAATAAAATGACTTTTAAATGTAAAAATAAGTTATCCTATAACACATTGAAGGAACAAAATGGAACTAATATTGGATATGGAGATTTACTTTTGACTTCAGAATGGTGTGTAAAACGTGAAGAAGTAATAAAAAGAGATGAAAATCAGTGTACACGTTGTAAATCTAAGGAAACAATACCTCTTGGTGGAAGAAACCATGCAGAGGCAAAAGTGGTTTATTTTTACGACAAAATGGAGAATAAATATGATTTTGATGTTGAGTTAGTTGATGCGGAAAAACCAGTAATTCTTCATGTTCATCACCATTACTACATAATGGATAGGTTACCTTGGGATTATAAATCTGATGCATTGATAACGTTATGTCATGAATGTCACAATCAAGCTCATCATGAAGAACAAATTCCAGTTTATTCAACAATTGGAGAATTATATTCAGAAATATCACCTTGTACTCGTTGTCAAGGGAGTGGTTATTTACCTCATTACTCTCATGTTAAAGGTGGTATCTGTTTCCTTTGTAGTGGATCTCGTTTTAATAAAAGTATATTTACCATTAAGTAAGATGCTTTGATTGTTTCTGAAATAGATTCTGAATCAACTTCAAAAGTTGTTAGAGAAAGCACATTTAAAAATAATACGAAATCATCAAGCTCCTTAGAAAAGTATTTTTAAAACATTATTAAGATAATCTACAATTTTAAAATTTGAATTAATTATAAAAATTCAAGAGTTACCAAGTATTAGCAAGATTTTTTTTTCTTTAAATGATTATCATGGAAAACGAATCTAACTATTTCGACGACGACGGCACACCTTTAAATCCAAATTTGTATCCCAAGCCAATGATTTGTTTGAGTTGCAAGAAAAACGAGGATGAAAGTGAAGAAATCTTATGCAGTTTAACACGACTAGATCAACGTTTTGATTCAGAATTTAAGTGTTGTGATTATGAAAAGTTTTGAGGTTGATCTCAATTTGAATTGATTTTCCCCCTTTTTTATGTAGACCCTTTAATATTTTTATATCACGTGATATTTTTTTATATTTACACGTGTAAAATAATATTATGAATACAAAACTCACTTTAAATTTAAATTCTGAGGTAATTTTCGAGGCTAAATCGTATGCTAAAAATCATAAGGTAAGTCTTTCGAAATTAATTGAAAATTATCTCAATTCATTAACTAAGGATTCAAAGAACAAATCTTCAGTTAGTCCATTGGTAGAAAGTCTTACAGGGATTATTCCGAATGATTATGATGAAAGAGAGGTTTATAGAAATTTCATCGATGAAAAATATAAGTAATGGAAAAGGTATTTGTTGATACGAATATTATCATCGATCTTTTAGCGAAAAGAGAACCATTTTATAGAGAGGCTCAGGATTTGTTTACATTGGCTGACAAAAAAGAAATTAAACTCTTTATCTCATCTTTGTCTTTTGCCAACGCTTATTATTCTATTGTTAAACATCATAAATCGATTGAAGCAAAAAAGTTTTTACTTCGGTTCAAAGTATTAGTTGAAATTTTACCCTTAGAAGATAAATCTATTGAATTGGCTTTGGCTTCAAATTTTGAGGATTTTGAGGACGGTTTGCAGTATTTTGTTGCTATTGAATTTGGTTGCGATACAATTATTACAAGGAATAAAAAGGATTTTAAAAATTCCACTATTCCCGTTATGAATGCAAATGAGTATTTAAAACGGATATAATAATTCACTAAATTTTTGAACTAGTAGTTTATTTTTTAATAATGACACTCCTCCTATTCAATTAAATCCTAACTTTGTCGAACTATTCAATTAGATGAACCTATTAAAAAGTTTCTTGCTGATAACGATTCTCCTTAGTAAGTTGATTTATGGGATTTTTTGGCAAGTAAAAACAAATTACAGCCATCGAATGTGAGAATAAGGACCGACCTGAAATGAATTGTGACGGTAAATGTTACCTAGCTAAACAATTGAAAAAAGCAGACGAAGAATTGGCCTCTAAAAAAGAAAAACAAGAGCATTCTCTCTCACAAATAAAAGTAATCGAAGGTTCACTTTTTATTCCTTTTGAAACTCCAAAATATGAGTTAGCAACAGTTTTATTGCTAAGAAGCAAATCTTTTTATAATTACAATCAAACCTACCAATTCGAACAATCCGCTGATTTTTTTCATCCACCTAAAAACGTTTAATTCGCTTTAGCGAATTGATACTTGATGTTTAATCGTTTTGATTTTACATCAAGGAAAACTTAGTGTATTTCATGTTTGATTTTAATCAAAAATCAAGCATCTAAAATCAAAAATCAATTAAATGCGTTTATTTTTTCTCGCGTGCTCACTATTTTGTAGTGCAAGCATTTTCGCGTGTGACATTTGCGGAGGAGTAAGTGGCAATGCTTCAATTGGACTTTTTGCCTCTACAAAATTTCATACAATTGGATACAGAAGTTCGATGAGAAGTTTTAGTTCTTACTTATATGGAATCAGACATTCTCAAGAGTTTTTATTTTCACAAGAAATCCAATTTCGTACACAAATTCACAGACGAATCCAACTGATGGGAGCAATTCCTTTTCAATATGCGTATCAAAAACGCGACTTGGGAAGCGATGCCGTTTGGGGAATTTCAGATCCGAATCTGATGGGGAATTTTATCCTTATGCAACAGCAAGATTCAACAGGTATGAGTACGAATTTTCTTTCTGTTGGAGTAGGAGTAAAGCTTCCTCTTGGGAAAAATGTGCCAGGTACGAATGTTTTGAAAAATCTGTATCCCGGAACAGGAAGCTGGGATTATTTATTCATTTCCAATTTCACCAAACAATTTTCAAAAAAATGGGGTTGGCAAACAGAAGCTAGCTATTCTTTGAAAGGAAAAGATCAATATGGATTTCAATACGGAAATACCGCACAATTGGCAAGTCAAGCATTCAGAAGTAGCAAGGTTAGTTCTTATCGTTTGATTATTGCTGCAGGTTTAACTTATGAGCACCATCAATCGAGTCGAACAAACGGTCAACTAATTGAAGGTATAACAAATGCTGGTTATGTGCTTTCTGGAAGAGCAAGTGTGAATTTATTAACTTACCGTTGGCTTTGGTCAATAGCTATTCAACAGCCTGTCAATCAAAATTTTAACGATGGAATAATTCGTCAACAATTGAGTGGTTCACTGAGCTTAAATTATTTACTTAAAAAATCGAAAAATGAAAAATCTACTCTTTAGTTTAATAGCAATTGGAATGTTGGTTGTGGCTTGTAAAAAACCGGCAGAAGCTTCGGTTGCAACCATTAATTTTATGGAACCAGTAGTTGGAGACACCATTGCTTTTGGTCAAGAACTTCATTGTGAAGGGACAGTTCTTGGTAACGGTGAACTTCATGGATATACTTTGACAATGATTAATTTATCCAATAATCAAACAGTTTATTCTGCCTCTTCAGCTGCACATGCTGAATCTTATGTTTTTCACGAACATTGGGTAAATAATGTTACGGATACAGCAACAATTAAAGTGCTTTTAGAAGTTGAATTAGACCACGATGGAAATAAATCCGCGAAAGAAATAAATGTTGTTTGTTTACCAAATTAAATCTTTTTAGCGATGAAATTTATTATCGGAATCAATGTCATATTGTTTTTGATATTAGTAAAGTATTTTTTTGATATCTACCGTTCATTGCGGGAACTCAAAAAAAAACCTGAACTAAGACAACGAATAATGACAAAATCAAATTAATATAAATTTAAAATTTTAAAAAAATGAAAACAATTAAATTGTCAATTTTAGCTTTAACAGCTTTAGTATTATCAGTTACTACCTCTTGTAACAAACACAAACACGATGATGAAAATGAAACAGGTACAGCTCAAGTTCATTTTGAGCATGTTTGGGGAATGAGTGAATCAGCTTTTGCTTTAAATACAAACCTTGTTCACCCTATGACAGGTGACACAATGAACTTCACAAAATTCAAGTATTATGTTTCAAATTTGAAGTTAAAAAAAGCAGATGGAACTTGGTGGATACATCCAGAAAGTTATTTCTTGGTAGATGCATCAGATGCAGCTTCAACAACTTTGAGTTTAGGAACGTTGCCTGTTGGTGAATATACAGAAATGGAATATACTTTAGGTGTAGATAGCACAAGAAATGTTTCTGGTGCTCAAGCTGGTGCTTTATCTACTACCAATGGAATGTTTTGGAGCTGGAATACTGGTTACATCATGATTAAAGCAGAAGGAACATCTCCGCAATCAAGTACAGGAAATTTTGCGTTCCATTTAGGAGGTTTCTCTGGAACAAAAAACATTGTAACTGTTAAAAATGTAGTTTTCGGAGCAGAAAATTTGGTTATTTCTAAAGACAACACTTCTGAAGTTCACATGAAATGTAACCCCGCAAAATTGTTTCATGCTGACCCATTATCATCTGGTACAAGTGTAATGATGCCAGGTTCTAAAGCGCAATCAATGGCAACTAATTTCTACGGAAGTTTTGTTTTTGAACACGTTCACAATTAATTAATTTTCACAAGGTCGTCGTACGGATTTTATGCGGCGACCTTTTTTTTTCAATTCCTATGAAAAAGTTCCTTTTCTTAAGTTTCCCTCTACTACTTTCAGCATGTAATAAAGATAAAGAAGAAGTATTTGCGTTGAGTTATCCCGACTATTTCCCAGCGCCTGTTTACACTTTTGAAAACAATGAGTTGACAAAAGAGAAATTTGAATTAGGAAGGAAGCTTTTTTACGATGGAATTCTATCATCAGACAACACTGTTTCATGCGGTAATTGCCATTCTCAAGTGCATGCATTTGCGGACCATAATGTCACATTCAGCACAGGTGTAAACAATGGAATCGGAGAACGTAATTCTCCTTCAATCACAAATATGATTTGGTCACCTTCGTTTATGTGGGATGGCGGTGTAAATCACATTGAAGTATTTTCACTTGCACCCATCACTAATCCTGTAGAAATGAATGAAACCATGGCAAATGTCATTGATAAATTAAATCAAAGTGGTTTTTATAAATCGGCATTTAAAAAAGCTTATGGTACAGATGAAATCACAGATCAGCTTTTATTTCGAGCTTTAACCTCATACATGGCGATGGTAGTTTCTAGTAATTCGCGTTACGATCTATTTCGTCAGGGAAAAGTGATTTTCACTCCACAAGAGGTAGAAGGATTACAGCTTTTCGAACAAAAATGCGCATCTTGTCATACTGCACCACTTTTTACCAATTATTCTTTTCAGAATAACGGTTTGGACAGCGAATTTACTGATTTGGGAAGAGGTCGCATAACCCTGGAAGAAGCAGATAAAGGTAAGTTTAAAGTGCCTTCGTTGCGAAATGTAGAACTAACTTATCCATATATGCACGACGGTCGCTTTTGGAGTTTAGAGCAAGTACTTGATCACTACGACCACGGAATAAAACAGTCAGCAACACTCTCCAACCAACTTTCATCCGGTATTCCAATGAGTGCAGTGGAAAAACAAAAAATCATTCTTTTCCTAAAAACACTAACCGACAACAAAGTAATTTCTGAGTTTAAGTTTGCGCCGCAGTAGAGAGGGAAAATATTGATGAGAAAAAAGATTATTTTGCTTAAACTAGGCGCTGATTTGTCAAACTTAAAACTAAATTGATTGGTTCTAAGCAATCCTTCCCCAATTTGGCTTCTTCTTCAAAATTGTTCGAATTGCCTCATTTAACGATTGATGAACTAGATGTAGTAATTGAGGTTTTTTGTCTAAGCGTTTTTTTTGAGAAACATGTTTATTTATCGGAATAATGACCCATAGCTGATAGAACTTCAACAGTAACTGTATTTTCAGTAATGGAATAAACTAATCTATCTTTTTGATTGATACGTCTGGACCATTTTCCCGCAAAATTATACTTAAGCTGTTCAGGTTGTCCAATTCCAGTGTGAGGATGATTTTCAAGTTCTATTAAAATCGCTTCAATTTTTTTGATAGATGCTTTGTTACCAGATTTAATATGTCTCTTAATATCTAAAATGGCATTTTCAGCGATTATAACTCTAAACTTCCCCATATATCCTTTGTATCAACAACTTTATATTTACCTTCTTTAATTTGTTGTTCAGACTTTTTTATTTTCTTTACAAATTCAGGGTTATAGGGACTTCTTTCCTCCTCCACAATTTGAACACCAGGTTGAGTTTCTAAAATTTCCAACATTTTTTTTAAAGCAATTCCTGCTTTACTACGCTCATTTATTTTGATGGTGATTGTTTGCATACCTTAATTCTTGAATACAAAGTTATAACTTTAAAAAAGGTTTTTCTTACAATTTTGTCTAAAAAAGGAATTCTAAGCAATCCTTCCCCAATTCGGTTTCTTCTTCAAAATAATTCGAATTGCTTCTTTCAACGATTGATGAACTAGATGTAGTAATTGAGGTTTTTTGTCTAAGCGTTTTTTTTGAGAAACATGTTTATTTATCGGAATAATGACCCATAGCTGATAGAACTTCAACAGTAACAATATCTTCGTGTACTTCGTAAATCATTCGATCTCTTTGATTTAATCTTCGCGACCATTTACCTGTAAGTTCATATTTTAGCTGCTCTGGTTGACCTGTTCCTACAAATGGATGGATTTCAAGTTCTTTTAAAACGACTTCAATTCTTTTAATTGTTGCTTTGTCTCCCGACTTAAAATGCCTTTTTAAATCTTTTTGAGCTTCAATTTTTATTTCAACCCTAAACTTCCCCATATATCATTTGTGTCAATAACGATTCCTTTCTGCTTTTCAGCATCTTTAATTTTCTTTACAAATTCAGGGTTATAGGGACTTCTTTCCTCCTCCACAATTTGAACACCAGGTTGCGTTTCTAAAATTTCCAACATTTTTTTTAAAGCAATTCCTGCTTTACTACGCTCGTTTATTTTGATGGTGATTGTTTGCATGCCTTAATTCTTGAATACAAAGTTATAACTTTTAAAAAGGTTTTTCTTACAATTTTGTCTAAAAAAGGAATTCTAAGCAATCCTTCCCCAATTCGGTTTTTTCTTCAAAATTGTTCGAATTGCTTCTTTCAAGGATTGATGTTCAGGGAGTAAAAATTGAGGGTCTTCTTCTAGGAGTTTTTTTGCTGCTTCTCTAGCTAATGTAACAATTTGTCCATCGCGAGCAAGGTTTGAAATTTTTAAATCTAAAACACCACTTTGTTGTGTACCCATTAAATCTCCTGGGCCGCGCAATTGTAAGTCCACTTCTGAAATTTCAAATCCATCGTTACTCTGAACCATTGTTTCCATTCGCTTCATAGATTCTTTCGAAATCTTGTCGCCAGTCATCAAAATACAATATGATTTTTCCGCACCACGTCCAACACGTCCTCGTAATTGATGCAACTGCGATAATCCAAAACGTTCGGCACTTTCAATGACCATCACAGAAGCATTTGGCACATTCACACCAACTTCAATAACTGTTGTGGCTACCATAATATGTGTTTCGCCTTTGATAAAACGTTGCATTTCAAAGTCTTTATCCTCAGGTCGCATTTGTCCATGTACAATACTCACTTGATACTTGGGCATTGGAAAAGAACGAGAAATCGCTTCGTAACCATCCATTAAGTTATTAAAATCAAGCGTTTCTGATTCATTGATAAGTGGATAAACGATATAAATCTGCCTACCAAGTTCAATTTGTTCTTTCATAAATCCAAACAATCGCAAACGGTAACTTTCGAATTTATGAATCGTTGTTATTGGTTTTCTTCCAGGC
>JBILQY010000449.1:0-2503 GCA_044372955.1 Crocinitomicaceae bacterium
ATAAATGTTAACTAAAGTTTAAAATGGATGCTCAATAATCTACTTCTAAAGGTAAAACTGAAAACACCTCTTGCTCTTCATTTACTTGCGTGTATTTCTTCATAATCATCTGCGCTTTGAAAAAACACAAAGTAGATTCTGCGCCTTGATTGATGTTGATTTGCGTATCTTCCAAGCCATCATACGAAGCACCATTTACCGTATTGTACATGATTTGTTTCAAGTGATTATTTCCCAAAAACCAGCTAAATGCCACTTCAATTTGTTGACGGTATTTTGAATTCCCTGTCACTTCGTAAAATAAATCCAAAGCCACAATTGTTGTTACTACTTCAATAGGTTGTTCTCCAAAAAATGCCCGTTCATTTTTCTTTTTAAACCAACCATTATTCGAAACAACTTTCAACTCACCTTTCATAAAATAGTGTGAAAGCAAAAAATCGAAAGTTATTAAAGCGATTTCTTTGTAACGTTCTTCGCCAGTAACCAAATAACTGAAAAGCATTGCTTCTGGTAGTACGTTGTTCGCATACGTCATGTAATCTTCAAACCAATACCAATTTTCAGCAGAATTGATGTGATAATGGGCTAAAAGTCGATCGGCCAAACTGATGATGTAATTCTTAATTTGATTACTTGGCATTGACAAATGATATTGATACAAACCTTTGATTGTATAAGCGATTGCTCTCGGTGAAGTTATGTTGTCACTGTTGATAATCGCTAAATCAAAGCATTTAATAGCGCGTTTCTCCATTCCTAAAGGTAACGTTGCTTCGTTTGCAATCACAAAACCCAAGCTCCACAAAGCGCGACCATTGGAATCTTCTAAATTCACTTCTTGATTCTGAGTTGTTAAATTGCCTTCAAAATCTTTGTAATTGTCAAATGTGCCGTCAGTTCTTTGAATTCCCTCAATAAAATTGAAATACTTATTAGCCATTTCGATATTCATTTCAGATGGACTTTGATTGTTGAACATAATGATATCAATCAAAGCGCGTGCATTGTCGTCTAAGGTATAACCTGATTTTGGGTCGGGCTCACTGAAATTTGAAAACTGCAACATTCCATCTTTTTTCGTCATTTCTTGCAAGTGATCGATTTTCAAAGGTGGAGCTACAAAACTCAAATTTTTCTCGCTGTTGGTTACTTCTCCGAAAAGCAAACCGTACTTAATTGCCACATTTTCCCAAACGGTAGCATGAGAAAGCAAATACGACTTTTTACTCATTTCATTGCGCACTTTCGGATTGTATAAGAAATTCAAAATCGCCTCTTTGAAAGCCTCCGAATCTTCAAAACTAGAAAGCAAAAATCCACCGCCATCTACAATTTCTTTCGCATGAGGTATCGGGGTTGAAATCACTGGACAACCGCAACTCAATGCATAAGCCAAAGTGCCACTAACTGCTTGATTTGGATCTTTAGATGAAAACAAATAAATATCGGAAAGGGTCAAATATTCTAATAAAATCGGGAGTTCAACGAATTCATTGATAAAATGAACATTCCGTTGTAAACCTAGTTTTTCCACCAAATCCACCAATTGAATGCGGTATTTTTCTCCCTCTCGAAGCAGAATCTCTGGATGCGTTTTCCCAATAACCAAGTAAACAACATTCGAATTTTGTTTCACGATTTCAGGCAAGGCATTGATTACCGTTTCGATGCTTTTATTTTCACTCAACAAACCAAAAGTGGAAAGTACCGTTTTACCAACTAACTCATATTTACGTTTAAGCAGTTCTTTTTGACCCCACAAAACCATGTGTGTCCCATGTGGAATTACCTCTATTTTAGACAATTGAATGGCATAATCTGAGACCAAAATCAGTTGCGATTTTTGCGTTAAAACAACAATTCGACTTGATAAGTCTGCAATTGACAGCATTAACTTGCGAATGGCGTTGTTTGGAGTAGGTAAAATCGTATGAAAAACAGTAATAATTGGTTTATTAATCGATAAAAGCAAGGCAAGAATATCGCTTCCATTTTCGCCACCATACAAACCAAATTCGTGCTGCACACACACTAAACCAATATCTTCCCTCAAGTTAATTTCCTCACCAATTTGGCGGTAGTTTTCAAGCATATCTTTATGCAAAATATACCTTACTTCAGCAGGATAATCAAAGTTTTGATGCGCATTTTGTAAGGCACAAATTTCAAGTTGTAACGAATCGCCAAAAACGTTTTTCACCGCTTTAAAAATATCAGTTGTAAACGTTGCAATTCCGCATTCGCGTGGTGGGTATGAACTTACAATCAGCATTTTCATTCCATTTTCTAAAGATTCCATAGTTGTATTTTTTTAAAGTTGTGTGCGCAATTCCAATAACAATTCATCGATGTTCATTTTTGCCACAGCGATATGTCGATCGGCCGCTCCATAGTAGATGTATAAATCTCTTTCAAACAAGGCAAAACCTGTTGGAAAAACGACATTGTTCACTTCACCATCTTTTTCCCAATCTTTTGTGGGAGAAAACAAGGGCTTTTT
>JBILQY010000073.1:0-9763 GCA_044372955.1 Crocinitomicaceae bacterium
AAAAGTTCCAACTTATAAACAAATGAATACAGCACTCGAACAGTTGCTTTTAGCAGAAGAAAAAGCGACTCAACTTTTTAAAGAAATTGAACATAGAAAATTAATCAAAGCAGGTATTTATGAGTCAGAGTTGAATGCTGCCATTTATGATTTGGCTTATGAACTTTTTCAATTGGAAGATTACTGGCACAAGCGAATTGTACGAGCTGGAAAAAATACATTGTCGCCTTATAATGAAAATCCTGAAGATCGAATCTTAGCAGAAGATGAAATCGTATTTTTAGATTTTGGTCCTATTTTCGAGGAGTGGGAAGCAGATTTTGGTCGAACATTTGTAATTGGCTCCGATTCCCTGAAAATCAAACTTAAAACAGATGTTGAAAAAGCTTGGTACATTACCAAAGATTGGATTTTAAGTCAGGAGGAACTCACCGGTGCAGAAGTATTTCACTTTGTTAAACAACTCGCTACTGAATTTGGTTGGACATTTGGTGGAGAAATTGCTGGACATTTAATTGGGAAATATCCCCACGAAAAACTAGAACCAAAAAACTACTCGTTGTACATTCATCCTGAAAATCATAATTGTCTCTTTTCAAAAGAAAAAAACAATTTTGATAAACATTGGATTTTAGAAATTCACTTCATACATGAAACTCAAAAAATTGGTGGCTTTTTTGAACAAGTTTTGTTTTAAATGACGCCAATTTATTGACTAAAAAGCGATATTATTTACTTGCTTTTTAACTATTTTGTTTCTCAAACTGCGCCAATTTATTTCACCGCGAAGTTCTTTTGCATACTTAAAAGTAACATACAATTGGATAATAAAAATTTATGTTTATCCGCCTGTTTCCCAAAACTAGTTAGCAAAGAACTCCAATTAGATTTAACAACGTTGGTCATGCTTTGATTAAAATAAAAACTAATAAGATTCCTCCTTTCAGTCGGAAAGACTCTTTCCTAAGGGCGTCATGCGAAAATGCTTCGCATTTTCGCCTCTCTCCCCAAACCAGTGAGTCTTTCCGAACAAAGTGAGGAATCTCTTTAAAAATGATCACCATACTCCGCGGCGAATCAAAAGTTGTCATTGGTGACGGAATGAGACCGCGAAGCAACTCCAGAGGAAAATCGTCTGAAAAACAGCTACTTGAATGTAATACTCTAAAATTGTCATAAAATTACAGCCAACGAGAAATCAAAGCGACTCCAGAAGAAACCTCGAAAAGAGGGTTAGTTTACAATTAATTTTTTATTGGGGAAAGTAATGAATAAGCATTTAAAAATTTGTACATTACTAGTATGGTCATTTTTCAAGAAGAAACAATAATTCCCGACTTACGCTATAAAAGTGAATTCTGAATTTCTTCAACATCTTTATAATTCCTAGCGATGAACTTCTGCTTAGCTTCCAGTTTATCGAACAATTCTTGCTGTTTTTTTGACAATTTTTCTTCGTGGAATTTACATTCAATCAATGTTTTATTTTCTGAAAAAAAATCAAGCTCAATCGTGTTTTCGTAAATGTATTTAAGGTTTAATTTTTTTAGTCTTAGAAACACGTAATTTTCAAAAACAGCTCCCCAATCACGTTCACCCGTATAGAAATTTCGAATACCCGTGTCACAACAATAAATTTTCTTGGGAGAAACGAGTTGTTCATTTAGTTTTCCAAAACGAGTTACTGGATAAATAATATAAGTATCGCAAAACAAATCAAAATATCGTTTTGACGATTCTGTTGAAATCCCAAGAACTTTTGCAATTTTATTGATACTTAGGGTTTTACCACTTCTTTCCATCAACAGCAAAAAGTAATCTTTCAAAACACTAATTTGACGAATTCCATGAACTGCTGCTATGTCTTTGTAAATGATATTATCCATTAATTCCCTGATATAAGCATCGTCATTTGTAAGGACATACTCTGGAATTCCACCTTTAGTTAGGTATTCTTTGAAATATTTTTCATGCAAATGTTCATCTGATTTTGCAATCTGAATGTTTTTAAAATCAAGGTACTCTGAATAATTTAAAGGCAAAACTTCAAAAGTAATCGACCTCCCTGTAAGCAAGCCATTTTGTGCTTTTAATAATGAAGCACTCGATGAAGAAGCAATAATTTTTACATTTCCAGTATCGTACAAGTTTTTTAATTGCTGCTCGTAATCAGCACAAAAAGTAATTTCATCCAGAAACAAAAAAAGCTGCTCTTTCACACTTAGACCATGCATAGCACGAAAAAACTCCACGATTTCAAGAATCGTTTTCCCTGAAAGTAAATAATCATCTAAACTAACGTACATTATGTTTTTTGCTGGAACTTGCTCTTGAAAAAGTAAATGTTTAATGCTTAGTTTCATCAAACTTGTCTTTCCTATTCGACGCAAGCCAGTTAAAAACACGACTTGTTTATTCATCAAATTGGGAAGTAATTGCGTTTTAAAGTCCGATCGTTCTTTTAAAACGTTTAACTTCTCAAAATCACCCTCCCACCAAGGATTGTAGCGATATAATTCCTTTTCCAAAACGATTTAGTGTTAATTACCTGCACAAAAATAACAAAAGTGTTTGATTCAAACAAACGAAAACAATATAAAGTGTTTGTTTATAGCAAACGGAAATAAATAAAATCATTTGATTATAACAAACGAAATCAAATAAATCATTTGATTCAAACAAATAATTGACAAGAAAAAAGTAGGATTATGATTTTTTTCGCAATACGAAATTTTGCCCGAGATACACTTTTCGAACTTGTTCGTCGGCAGCTAATTCTTCAGCTGTGCCTGATTTTAGAATACTTCCTTCGAATAAAAGATAAGCTCTATCCGTTATCGAAAGTGTTTCTTGTACGTTGTGGTCGGTAATTAGAATGCCAATATTTCGTTTCTTAAGTTCTGAAACAATACTTTGAATGTCCTCCACTGCAATTGGGTCAACGCCTGCAAAAGGTTCGTCGAGCAAAACAAATTTTGGGTCCGTAGCCAAAGCGCGCGCAATTTCTGTTCGGCGTTTTTCTCCACCCGAAAGTCGGTTTCCAAGATTCTTGCGAACGTGCGTTAGGTGAAATTCACTTAATAATTTCTCCAATTTTTCTTCACGCTCTTTCTTGTTTAAATCGGTCATTTCCAAAATTGCCATGATGTTGTCTTCAACGCTCAATTTCCTGAAAACAGAAACTTCTTGTGGCAAATAGCCTATTCCAAGTTGTGCGCGTTTGTACATTGGCAAACCTGTAATTTCTTGCTCGTCTAAGAAAACTTTTCCTTCATCTGGACGAACTAAGCCAACAATCATGTAGAAAGAGGTTGTTTTCCCAGCTCCATTTGGACCAAGTAATCCCACAATTTCACCTTGATTTACCTCTACAGAAACACCGTCAACAACATTTCTGCCTTTGTAGGTTTTACGGATATTTGTGGTGTACAACTTCATGCCGTGAAATTACTAAAAAGAAGATAACTAGAATAAAAACAATTTTATCCATTAAAAAACAATCTAATAGAAAAAAGGGGTTTGTGTCATGGTTTTTGAAACAAAAACACACGCCACAAACAATTTTGACGATATAATTTTGCGTTGGATAAATCCAACTATTAATATTTCACTCCTACGGAGTTGATAGTAGCTAAAATGTTAAATTTAAAAATCATTCTCTCCTACGGAGTTGATAGTAGCTAAAATGTTAAACTTAAAAATCATTCACTCCTACGGAGTTGATAGTAGCTAAAATGTTAAACTTAAAAATTATTCACTCCTACGGAGTTGATAGTAGCTAAAATGTTAAACTTAAAAATTAAATACCAACTTGGCTCTGATTCCTAATGGACTTACACCAGGGTCAAGGTGGGTCATTCGCCAAACTAAATCAACTCGTCCAAATTTTAAAATATTTTCAATACCAACACTTGTTTCGGCATAAGGAATGTTGTTGAATTTCTTAACGAAGCTTGGCATTAACATTTCTGCTTGATGACGCTGTCTAACTTCACCTAAAACGAATTTCCCTGTTGTTACTAATCGTAGTTTTAGCTTTTTAATCAACGGAATGCGATCAAAAAGTATTCCTCCCCATTGATTTTCTACAAAACCACTTACATATCTATCTGAAATCAATTCTAAAAAATTCAGTTTATTAAAGGCACTCGACATTAAGTAAAGGGATTGATTGCCTTCGTGAACTTTCAAAAATGGATAAGCTGCCCTTCCATTGATATAACCAACTGCGAAGCCGTAATACATTCTTCCAAAAACTCCCAATTGACGGTAATGTTCAAATTGAAATTCAAATTTTTGATAATTATATTGACTACCCAAAATTCCTTTCACTCCCACTATTGTTTGAAAAGATAAAATCGGATTCGTACAAGCGACATTCGTACGATCAAAATATCCGGAGAGAAATTCTTCATTTTTTGCCCAGCGAATGCGCGCTGTAAACTCAGTTGTTTTAATATTGGAAATTGAAATCGTGTCGAAGCCTTGAATGCGTTGATAATTCGCTAAACCCAAAGGAGTAAATGACTTCCACTCTACTCCAGTAAACAAAATGAAATCTTTTTTAATGTCTTTTTCAAGGTTCAATCCAGCTTTATTCACGAAAGTAAGTTTGTCAAATGGAGCAGTATTTAAAACGGTTGTAAACGTATTTCCCATCGAAAGTGCACTAGCCGATTGACCAATTTGTTCAATATCATAAGAATAAAATCCAGTCATCATTCCACGTTTTTTAGGCGTGATATTGTAGCGGATTTTACCCATATATTTGAATCTTTCATCACCAAATCCGTAGGCGACTTTTCCTCCGAGTTCTAAGCGTTTAGAAAATTTATTAGATGTTCGCAAAGCCAAACCCAACCGTAATTCCTCAACAGGATTAAATGCCACTAAAGAAAATGCACTTCCCAATTCAATTTTTCCAAGCAAGACATAACCAGTTGTTGCTAAATAAGCCAAATTTTTCATGGTTTTGAAAAAACGTGTCTGTTGAAGAGAATCTACCATTTCGATGATATTTCCTTCTTGTTCGCTTAATTTAACATGGCGTGCTTCATTCCAATAAGCATCACTTCGCAACTTGGCACTGTCCAAAAACTCCACCGTATTGTCGCTTTTGTAAAAATCTTCTTCTCGCTTTTTATTGATCAAAATATCTTTTCTACTGCTGTATTTTCGACCAAAAAGACCGTAAAGTTTAGAATCATTGACTACACGAATGTCGGCGATTAACTTTTCTTCGACCATCATCCATACTTCTTTTTCTACTTGTTCAAATTCTTGTTCAAAATAGAAATCAGTGATGTAATTCAAATTAGCACCAGGAGAAATATTGGCACTCATGCGTTTAATCGCATAGGTTGTGTCGTGAATCCACATTTCACCTTGAAAAGTTAAATCACCAGATCTTTTTGGTTCAAAACGCAACTTGTAACACCAATTTTTACCAATAAATGTTGAATCATCTAAGTAAAAACGATAGTAATTCCGAGCATAAGGAGCAAGAGGGCTAATAAATGACTTGTAAAATAAATCGTAAATGTTGTCATAGATATTGATATCCAGATACATATCGCCCAAAAATTGATTTACTTGTAAGTTTTCAATTCCTGTGATACGGGTTGCTTTTACAACTTCTTTTTTCAGTTTAGGTTTGTTTTTGAAATAAAAATCAGAAATAGATTCGGTTAAAATTACGGGCAAATACGTTTTACCTTCAGCTGTAGAATCCAGGTAATCCATGATGACATCGAGGCGTTTTACAAGTCCATTATCCGTAAACTTATCCCCAATATTATTGAGGTCGAGTTGAATTTTATTGTACAATTCGTATTCGTAAGCTTCTAATTTTTCTTTATTATTGATGGGTTTATTGGCAATTACAAGTTTATGTAAACGGGTAGAAGGAAGTTCATCGGGAGCTTTTACAACTACTTCAGCTAAGTCATTTGTTAAAACTTGTAGTTTAATCTCAAAACTATTTTCTTGATCTTTTTTGACTTTTTTAGTTTGGGTTAAATAGCCTGTAAAAGAGAATTGTACAGAATCCGTTGCGTAATAAGTTTGAATAAAGAAATTTCCAACAGAATCAGAGATAGTTCCAATTTTCGAATTCAGAAAGCGCACCTTAGCAAAAGGTAACCCTTCCCCTGTTAGTCCATCTATTACTTTTCCTTTTACAGTCGTTTGCTGACTAAATGCCGCAAATGAAAAAAAGAAAAATAACAGAAGAATCAATCTCATAGTTAAGATTTATTTTCGTTTTGTTGATTTTTCTCCACGCGTTTTGCCACGTAAATTCCCACTTCATAAAGAATTAAAATGGGGATGGAAACAATTACTTGCGATAACACATCGGGTGGTGTAATGATTGCAGCTAAAATTAAGATCGCTACGATTGCGTGTTTTCTAAATTTTATTAAAAATGCCGAATCGAATAAACCAATTTTGGTTAAGAAGTAAGAAACGACAGGTAGTAAAAAAAATAATCCAGTGTAAAATACGGTTGAAATAACAGTACTCATATAGGAGTTGATGGTGAAAATATTTTCAATTTTAGAACTCATCGTAAAAGTTCCAAAAAACTGAATACTTAATGGTGCAACAATAAAATATCCAAAGGCAATTCCAAGGAAAAATAAGAAACTCACGTAAAATACAATTCCTCGGGCCATTTTTTTCTCAGTGAATTTCAATCCCGGTTTAACAAAAGACCAAATTTGATAAAAAATAAAAGGAAAAGCCAAAACAACTCCTCCCATAATACTCAACATCAATGCATAAGAGAATTGCCCTGAAACGGTCATACTTTGCATTTTAACAGGAATATCTTCTACGCAAACACCGAAAATCTTACACAATGCTCTGAAGGTCACAAAGTCTTTTTGAACCATCTTTAGAAAAATCTGATTCATGATTTTCTCTTGATAAAACCAAATAAAGGTTCCGAAAATAATTACTGCAATTGCGGAGCGCACTAAACGCCATCTCAATTCTTCGAGATGTTGTAAAAAAGACATATTTGTTTCTTCTGCCATACTGCAAAAGTAAACAATCTCAAGGATTTGGGAATTTTAATTAGTTATCAAAAAGGCTTTTGAAGGCGAATTACAGAAAAAAAACAAACTTTTTTCTCTTTTTAAGATGAACATAAATAGATTACGTTCACCCAAAATACCTTTGTCCTATAAATTTAAAAACTATGGAAACGCAATTAGAAATTAAAGGATTAAGATTTAATGATTTTGACCAACAAGTATGCATAATGGCGAACGTTATCAAAGACAATCTTTCTTATTGGACAACGCTTTTTGTAGATATGACTTCTTTGAATCACATTTTGAACTTGCTACAAAAACAAAACCCTGACTCAAATTTATTGGACGAAATCGTCACCAAAGAATACCAAGATTTCACCGAGTACGAATTATCGCTTGGTCAAAACCATCAATCAATTTGTTCTTTTGAAGAAGTTAAAGGAAGAAGCAAGGAAATTAGACAAATTAGAGCGTAATTTTTTATTTCAAAAGCTCACGTTTGAATCCGTTTGTAATAATTTTCGTGAAGAATTAAAAGTGTAAAACGAGATCTAAACTCTACATTTTAAATTCTACATTTTAAATTTTCAAGGTTGTATAATAACTGTTTGTTCGTTTGTAGTTTCAGGTTCAATTTTTATTAAACCAGTTCCTAAACGATTTAGTGTGAAAGCTTTGATATCTAAAATAGCAACACCTGCTTGACCTGATTGGTAAAGTTCACTCAAATTAAACACAGCTAAACCAGACGTGTTAGTCAAAACGGTGTCGTTAAAGTTACCAAAACCTGGACCATCCCCGCCAACTGGATCGCCAGTTGAAGTACCATACAAAACAACAGTTGCATCTTCAACAGGGGCATCCATTTCATTACGAATATAGATATTTGCAATCGTGTCTTTTTGCTTACGACATGAACTGAACGAGAAAATCAAAGTACTCGCAACTAGGAAAAATAAGAACTGTTTCATGCGTAAAAATTAAAAAGTGAGCATTAAATTAGGGCTGAATAAAAACCGTTTCCTCGTTAATTGTTTCTGCCTCAATTTTAATAATTCCTTGACCGATTTTGTTAAGCTTCTGCGCTTTGATATCTAATACTGCAACTCCAGCTTGACCCAATTGGTAAATTTCGTTGTAATTGAAAGAAGCTAAACCAGCAGAATTTGTATAAGCTGTATCAAAAACGGCAACTTGCTGTGGATTGTTACTTGTGTTGGTTCCATATAAAATGACCATTGCACCTGAAACGTTTAAATTTTCTTCATCTTTTACATAAATGTTGGCAATGGTATCACCTTTCTTTCTGCATGAAGTAAAAGGCAAAGCGAAAAGAACAAGCGAAAATAGGAGAATTATTTTTTTCATGGTTTATAGTTTATTTTAGAGGTGCTTTAGTGCCATTTTAAAGTTAAATATTCTTGTAATATCTTGAAAACGACTCGGCATTAAAAATTAATTAGGTAAATAAATAGTTTCAACTGATGTGGTATGAATTCTACATCTCGTATAACCAGTTGTATCTTTATTATTGTATTTTACAATGATATCAAAATAGCCAGTTGTGTTATCTTTTCCAGAAGTATTGAAATACTCATCCATGTCGATTACTGAGAAACCAGAACTATTTGTGAATGAAGTATCAGTAAATTCTAAAGTGGGAGGGTTTGATTGTTGATCGCCAATAACAATCACTTTCGCTCCACCAACTAATTGATTAGAAGATGAACGAACAAATACTTTTAAAATAGCGGGATCTTTAGGTTCACAAGCACTGTGCACGAACAACAATGCGAACAATAAAGGAATAAAATAGAATTTTTTCATAGTTTTTTAAAGCTAGCCAAATTTACACTTTTTTTTTAATTCAACAAATCACATGTTTACCTACTTAATAGAGAACAACAGTCGTTTCTGTAACTACTTCTTGTTCAACTGTGACCACTCCTTCGCCTGATGAGCCAAAATGCTTTGCTTTTATTTTTAATACCACCACACCTGTCTGTCCCGATTTGTAATAATCATTAAAATTAAAATTAGCGACTCCCAATTCATCTGTACTTTTTTGCATATCGATCGTTACAATATTTCCAAAAGTTGTTGGTTCTGCCTTTAATTCAACCAAAGCGCCTTCCAACACTTGCCCGCTGCTATTTTTAACAATTACGGAAAGAATCGTATCTTGCTTTTTGTAACAAGCCGAAAGCAAAAAAAGCAACAAAAAAGCAGTCCCTACAATAATTGATGTATTTAATTGAAAGTAGGCTATTTTTTTCTTATAAATTTGCATTAACAAACTTGTTTGACATTTAAACAACGTTTGCCGCAAAAAAGTTACAGTTTCAACCAATGAAATGAGCCATAAATCAAAATAAGTCCCGAAAAAAGACAGAAAATTGAAGTTTGGCCGTTCATTGAGAAAATTATTAAATTCATTTTTTACACACATGAAAATTAAAATTGAAGCAATTCTTCAAGAAATCAATCAATATTCCATTCCATCAGCGGCTGAATTAGAAGCTTTCCGAATTAAATACCTTGGTAGCAAAGGAATTCTAAAAGATTTATACGCCGAGCTTAAAAATGTTCCTAACGAACAAAAAAGAGAAGTTGGTCAGTTAATTAATAATTTGCGACAAGCAACGGAAGATTTTTATGCGCAACACAAAGAAAACTTAGCTTCTTCGACGGTAAAAAACGACGATTTTGATTTTTCAAGACCCGGC
>JBILQY010000129.1:0-7041 GCA_044372955.1 Crocinitomicaceae bacterium
ACTTGGAATCCAACAACAGGTTGCAACAAGGTTTCTGCTGGATGTAAACATTGTTATGCTGAAGTGATGGCAAATCGATTGAAAGCTATGGGAGCTCCAGGTTATGAAAATGGCTTTGAATTTTCAATAATGCCTGAAAGATTAGAACAGCCATTAAAAAAGAAAAAATCAACAAAGTATTTCGTTAATTCAATGAGCGATTTATTTCATGAGAAAATGCCTATTGAATTTTTAAATAAAATCATGGGTGTGATAGACCTTACTCCACAACACGTCTATCAAATACTTACTAAACGTGAGGATGCAATGTTTGATTATTTTCAAAACAGGCATGTTCCTGAAAATATCTGGTTAGGAGTAAGTGTTGAAGATAAAAAAAGTGGCGTTCCAAGAATTGACAAATTGAGAAACATAGACGCAACCATTAAATTTCTTTCAGTAGAACCTTTACTTGAAGACATAGGTGAAATAAATCTAACAGGAATTCATTGGGTGATTGTTGGTGGAGAAAGCGGTGCAAAAGCAAGACCTATGAAAAAAGAATGGGCTTTGAACATTAAACGTCAATGCGAAGAACAAAATGTTGCCTTTTTCTTCAAACAATGGGGTACTTGGGGTGCAGATGGTGTGAAGCGAAGTAAAAAAACGAATGGAAGAATTCTTGAGGGTAAAGAATGGAGTTCCTATCCCGAGCAGATTGTTTAAGATTAAGTATTGCTGTAAAATAATAAACAGGGATAATGCTAACATTACCGCAAAAAATAACTCAACCTTCAAAAACATTATATTTCTTTGACCTGATTGGATTATGGAGAAAATTATAAAATAATAGCAAAACTACTAACCCCTTCTCCAAACAATCACGCGCTTATCATCACTACAAGTGGCAAAAGTTTCAGCATCGATTCTTTGGATTTTGTTGACGGAATGGATGTGGCCGCCGTTTTTGAACTCGATTTTTTGCGCGACTGTTAAAGTGGTGGCATCCCAAATTTTAATGGATTTATCGCGGCTAACGGTAATGAATTGCTCGTCGGATAAAAATTGAATGTCGTAAATGACATAGTTATGTGCCGGAATTGCTTTCACTTGTTGGAAGGTTTGAAGGTCCCAAATGCGTAAAATCGCGTCTTTACCTCCTGTAAAAAGCAAGGTATTCTGTGGGTTCACAGCTATGGAACTTACTCCATCCACATGGGCATAAAAATCTTCTAATTGATTAAAAAATTCGGTTTCCAACACGCGAACCGTTCCATCTTGACAGGCTAAAAACAATTTTGAACCGTCGGAATTAAGTGCCATTCTTCTGATTTTACCACAGTCAAAAGGCAGAATTAACTGAAGATGCAGGTCTTGGGTGTTCCAAACTGCCAAATTTCCTTCCGCATCTGTGGTAAAAAGTTGCTGCTTGGTTGGATTTTCGAGGATGCTAAAAATACCTGATTTGTGCTGTACATAGAATTTTAACTCCTTTCGCTCCTTCAAATCAAAAAAATGAAGGTTACCATTATCTAAACCAACGGCCAATTTGGTATTCGCATCAAACAAACAAATAGAATAGGGTGAATTGGAGAACTTTATGGCAAATTTATCTTGCGTTCCAAGTTCTAAATCCCAACGTGTTACGTATTTATCTGCTGACGAGGAATAAAGTTGAACTCCATCATAAGCAAGTGAATAAACGGCTGCACTATGCGAAGAAAGTACATGCTTTTTTAAAAAGGTAGGCTCGGAATTAATTGTCGCCTTCTGAATCGACATTTTCTTCGTCGTTTACTTGTTTTAAGCGGTCGGCATAATCTTTTGGTAAAAAATCAAAGAAGGTATCACCTCGTAAACCTAATCTTAAAGTTTCCAAAGGAATAACATCATTCGGTGCAATGTTTCCAAGATTTACCTCAGCACCAAATAGTTTAATGAACCAAACTTGTTGATTTTTCTGTGGTGCTTCCCATAAAATACTTTCAGGTGCCACTTTCGCTATGATTCTGTTAATCAAAAGTGTATGTGCCGTTCCATTGGATCTAAACACACCCACATTTCCAGCTTCACGTCCTTCTGCAATCACTTTCCAACTTCCAGCGTCTAATTCTGCTTTCATCAAGCGCACCCATTTTGCAGGCGAGATAATGATTCCAGAATCTTTAGAACCAACTTCAGACATCACTCTTCTATCCTTAGCAATTCGTGCAATTAACTTACATTTTTCGTTGTGCGGAATGATGATTGAACCATCTGAAACTTCCGCTAAATCCAAATCGTATTGGTCTAAAACACGCAAGTAATCTTCAAATTTTCCACGTGCATAAAAGGCTTCAAACAGTGTTCCTCCAAGATAGGGACGAATTCCTGCTTCTTTGTATAGTTTGATTTTTTCCGCAAAGTTGGGTGTTACGAAAGAAGTTCCAAATCCAAACTTTACGATATCGGTTAAATGCCCAGATGCTTCAATAAAGTGCTCAGTTTCTTTCAAACCAAGACCTTTATCCATCATCATTGTGACACCCTTGTTACGTGGTTTTGGACTTCGTTCAGGTATAAATGGTAAAGTAAAATTCATGTTTAAATTATTCTGATAAATTTACAAAATCGGGAACATCCAATAAAGTGGGATTGATTTCAAAAATGCTCTTTGCTTTTAGTTGATTTTCTTCTACACAACTTGCAAATAAACGAATCGCATTTTCTTTTTGTCCCAAAAGCCAATTTAGATTCACTTCTAAAACACAAGCGATTTCATTTTCCTCCTCCGTTTCGTTCATAAATTGACGCAAACGATCAAAAGCAGTAATCGGAGATTTTTCGGTTAATAATTCTATGTAATCAGACAAGCAATCTTCGTCAGTGGGGTCCATCAACAAAGATTCTTCGTAATGTTCTATTGCAATGTCGATTTCATCAATTTTTTCATAAGCACCAGCTAAAACATGATGAATTCCAGCATTTTCAGGGTCAAATTCTAGCGCTTTGTGAATCATAATAATTCCTTCACGCGTATTTCCCATTAAATCTTCAACAATTCCAAGCCCAAGCCATCCTTCAGGAAGTAAAGGCGCTAACTCTAAACTTCGCTTGTAAAAATGTTTCGCTAAATCCAGTTCATTCAGTTGTTCATGTGCTTCGCCAATGTAACACAAAGCCATCGCATCTTCACCGTCCAAACGAATACATTCGTGGAAATGCTCCAACGCTTTGTGGTATTTTTCAAGTGTTAAATAGGCGTTACCAATATTAAAATGCGTTGGGCCAAAATCAGGATTAATTAAAATCGAATAATCATAAGCCCAAACAGAGCGTTCAAAATTCTCCGATTTGCTGTAAGCGTTTCCTAAATTGTACCAAGCTGTAAAAGAATACGGATTTTCATCAATGAAAGAAGTATAACAATTGATTGCTTGCTGATAATCACCCAAGCGATCGTAGCAATAAGCGATTTCATACAAAGCTCCTTCATTATTGGCATTGATACGAATAGCTTCTTTCAACACTTCAATTGCTTCTTTGAATTGATTGAGGTTTTGGTATTCCATTGCAATATCCAAAAATATCTCATCGCGATCTTCAGGTTCACACAGTTTTAATGCTAATCGAAAATAGCGAATGGCATTTTTAGAATCGCGTAATTGACTAAAAAGTGCAGCTTTGGTTAAGAAAACTTCTGGATTGTCAAAGTTTGTTTTTTCAATCTGATTCATCAATTCCAAAGCGTCGTTGAGCAAACCCATACCACTCATTGCCTGCGCTTTACGTAAGGTAAAAACAGGATTGTATTGAAAATGATAGACACCGTGATCAGCTGCAGATTTTGCTTTTGAATATTGACCATTGATAATATAATGATCGATAATTGCTTCTAATCTATCGCTATCTAAAAACCCGATTGATTTCCCCTTTAAATGTGCTTCAAATTGCTCGAGATCTTCATTTAAATTGCTATCTGAAAAGTCATCTTCGTCGTCGTCGAACATATTTGAAATTTTGTGAGAATAAAGGTAAGTACTTTCAATTAACCAACGAAATTATGTGTGAGTTATTTTCTAACAAAAGAAACTTGATGGAGAGAATGAGAATGAGAATGAGAGTGAGAGTGAGAGTGAGAGTGAGAGTGAGAATGAGAGTGAGAATGAGAATGAGAGTGAGAATGAGAGTGAGAGTGAGAGTGAGAATGAGAGTGAGAATGAGAGTGAGAGTGAGAGTGAGAGTGAGAGTGGAGAACGGAGAGATGAATTGAAAATTGAGAATGTAAAGTGCAGAATGAAAGTTAAAAAGTGAAGAACTGAAAACGGAGAACTGAAAAGATGAAAGTCGAGAACGGTGATTAATAGCGAGAAATAAAGATTTTACTAATTAGTTTTTCATTGAAAGCAGCAGTAAACCACCAGCTCCGACTGCAATTAGACCAAATACCAATTTAACACTACTAGTCTCTTTGATTCGTTCATTGGTGTTATTTACCCCATCAATGAAAACTAAATCGTGTTCATTTTTGTGTTTTTGGTAAAACGTGGAGTTGGTATCAATTTTTACAGCGATTCCTTTGTAACTTTTCACATTTTCATATTCTTTGGTTGAAGAATTATAAACTGATCTATTCTCTTCATGGAGATTTACTATTCCGTTGGCGCAATGATTCCAAGCCGTTTTTTTGAGTACATCATACACTTCTGTCGAACGAAAAAAGGATTCATCTAATTCAATCAACCCCAATTTTTCATAAGCAAAATCGATGTTTTCACCTTGAAAAAATAGATGAATTTTTGATGCTTTCTCATTACAAGGAGCTGTAGAAATTGGTGTATAATTAGCCATTCTGGCATAATCAACTGACGAACAAGCAGAAAGAAAAACCAAATAAATAGATAGGAAAAATCCACTAACAATTCGCGACTTCATAGAAATTGATTAATTAATTATAAATGTATGACTTTCTAAAAGATATCCTACTAACTGATCACACCTTATTTTCAATTTCAAATCGTGAAATTTTTCACGCTAATTCGAATTTTTAAAAACCTGCTTTAATATAAGACCAGCCTGCTTCCTGTTTTTCGACAATGTGGATGATTCCAGCTTTAACGTAACTAGCCTCCATTATAATTGCTGATTTTTCTACTTTTCGTTCTTTCAACGAAAATTCACAAGCTTGAAAAACCACACCGTTTGCTTTCGCTGTTTGAATCCCTTTCAAGACGATTGTTTTTTCTTTTTGTAGCATTTCCAAGCCAGGACCGTGACAAACTACTTCAATTTCTGTTTCTGGAGCTACACTTTTTATATTTCCCAATTGTTTCATTAGTGCTTTGTGTGCCAACGTGTCGGATGTTGTCATCTGAAAAACGATTTTGTGGTGACTTTTTTCAGTTTGCGCAAAGAATTGAAAATTTAAGGTGATTAATAATCCGAGTAAAAGTGCTTTTAAAGTTTTCATGATTTTTAGATTTTAAACAAAAGTAACGACTTCACTTCCAATCAATGTAACCTAGGTTTCACAAGGGATTCGGAATAAATTAAAGCTAAATTCTATCTTTGCTCACAATCAATGAAAGAACAATCCCTTCAATTTGGAATCCGCGAAAACTGGCAGCAATTTACCTTGTTGCTAATTGTCAATGCATTTGTGGGAGGAATGATTGGTCTGGAACGCAGTATTTTTCCTCGCTTTGCAGATACAGAATTCGGGATTAGTTCCAATACCGCAATTCTATCTTTCATTGTTGCATTTGGAATTACGAAAGCAATTACGAATTATTTCGCTGGAAAATTGGCTAATAAAATTGGTCGCAAGAATTTATTGGTAATCGGTTGGCTTTTCGCGCTTCCTGTTCCTTTGTTATTCATCAATGCCCCAAGCTGGAATTGGATTGTATTTGCAAACGTTTTATTGGGCATTAATCAAGGATTGACTTGGAGTAGCACAGTAGTGATGAAAATTGATCTTGTCGGAGAGAAAAATCGGGGTTTCGCCATGGGACTCAATGAATTTACAGGCTATTTAGCTGTTGGATTAATTGCTTTTCTTTCTGCCTATGTTGCAGATAAATATGGTGTAAATCCTTATCCATTTTACATTGGGATTGCCTTGGCTATTTTGGGATTGTTGTTTTCGTTTTTCCTGATTAAAGACACACGAAAATTTGTGCAATATACAGAAGCAACGGAAACTAAAAAAACACTTTCAAATGTATTTGTAGCAACAACTTTAACAGATAAAACCTTGAGTTCAGTTACACAAGCAGGATTAGTTAATAACCTCAACGATGGCATGATTTGGGGTTTGTTACCGATTGTTCTCGTGCAACAATTTGATGTTAAAACAATTGGTTTAATCGCAGCAATTTATCCAGGAGTTTGGGGAATTGGACAGTTGTTCACTGGGAAAATGGCCGATAGTTTTCCCAAGAAAAAGATGCTTTTTTTAGGAATGTTATTACAAGGAGTAGCGATTTTATTCATCCCTTATGCATCAACTTTTCTTGAATTCGTTGCTATTACAACCACAATTGGACTTGGAACTGCCCTAGTTTACCCAACATTTCTAACCACAATAGCACAACAAGTTTCAGCGAATCAACGTGCTGAATGTATTGGTGTTTTTAGACTTTGGCGTGATTTGGGTTATGCATTCGGTGCAATTTTATCTGGTGTGATTGCTGATGTTTTTGGAATAAACTACGCCATTTTAACAATTGGTTTATTGACAGTAGTTTCTGCGATTATCCTTCAAATTAGAATGCCAAAATAAAAAGTAAATTATTTACAAAATCACTTCCATCCACAAAGCGAAATGATCGGATAGGTCTTTGTTCTTTTTGCCCCAAGCTTTTCTGTATCTTTTAATTTCCCGACACGATTCACGCGATTCCTTATTTTCATTAGATCTAAAAAAGATGAAATCAATCAAACGTGCATCACCCTTTTCTTTGGCACACATATCGTTGTTTTTTGGGTCAAAAGTATGTTGTAATTCACCTGAAATTGGACCATCATTTGCTTTGAAAAAGTCAAGCATCATCTGATACAGTTTTCGATTAGTTTTCTTGA
>JBILQY010000074.1:0-9633 GCA_044372955.1 Crocinitomicaceae bacterium
AGTCACACTCGGTAAAAACCTTAATTATTGCTATTCAACAACCAAAGTTAGAAAGCCAGAAAAACATCATTGACCGTTGTTTAGAATTGAAAATAAGTGTTCAAAAAGTTCCTAACTTGAAAAGCTGGGTAAACGGTGAATTTTCAAGTAAACAATTCGCCAAAATCAATATTGAAGATTTATTAGGAAGAGCACCAATTCAATTGAATAATCAATCTATTCAACGCGAGATTAAGGATAAAGTTGTTTTAGTGACAGGTGCCGCTGGATCCATTGGAAGTGGATTAGTTCGAGAAATAGCAAGTTTCAATCCATCGCTATTAATTTTGATTGATCAAGCAGAATCACCGCTTTATGACTTGCAAATTGAATTGTTAAAAGATTTTCCTTCGATTCATTTTGAATTCAATATCGGAGATATTTGCAACGAAGAACGCATGCGAAAAATCATTGCGCAATTTCTTCCTCAGTTGGTTTTCCACGCGGCGGCTTATAAACATGTACCGTTGATGGAAGAAAATCCCGTTGAAGCAATTGTAAATAATGTGCTTGGAACCAAAACGATAGCGCATCTTTCGAGTGAGTTTAAGGTAGATAAATTTGTAATGATTTCGACAGATAAAGCAGTAAATCCAACCAATGTAATGGGTGCTTCAAAACGCATTGCTGAATTGTATGTACAGTGGTTGAATAAGCATTCTGAAACAAAATTCATTACAACGCGCTTTGGAAATGTCCTAGGTTCAAATGGTTCAGTTATTCCTCTTTTTCAACGCCAAATTGAAAGTGGCGGACCTGTAACCGTAACGGACGAACGAATTACGCGTTTTTTTATGACTATTCCTGAAGCGTGTCAATTGGTTTTAGAAGCTGGAACTATGGGAAATGGCGGAGAAATTTATGTCTTTGATATGGGTGAATCTGTTAAAATCATTGACTTGGCAAAAAATATGATTTCATTAAATGGTCTGGAACTTGGTAAAGACATTCAATTAAAAGTTACAGGTTTGCGACCAGGTGAAAAATTGTATGAGGAATTACTTGCGAATGAGGAAAATACCTTGCCAACGTATCACGCTAAAATATTAATTGCAAAAACAAGAGATTGTGATGAAAAACAACAGCAACTCATCGAAGAATTGATAGCTTTGGTGCCAATGCAAAACAATGATAGTTTGGTACAAAAAATGAAGCAAATTGTTGTTGAATATAAAAGTAATAATTCAATTTTTGAAAAATTAGACGAATGATAAAACCAGCAAAAATCCAAGTAAGATTCTCAGACATCGACGTTATGGGACATGTAAACAACGCAGTTTATTTAAGTTACTTTGAAATGACACGTGTGCATTATTTTAGAGAATTGTTAGGTCTTGAATGGGACTGGAAGTCTCACGGGATTTTATTAGTTCGCAATGAAATTGATTACATCAAACCAATTCTTATTCAGCACGTTCCAGAAATTCACATGTATTTTGAAGAAGCAGGTTCAAAAAGCATTCGTTTGAGTTACGAAGTGAAAGTGAACGGTGAAATTTACACGAAAGGCGTTTCTGTTATGGTAAGTTTTGATTCAAGAGTTGGAAAAACTACTGTGATACCGGAAGAGATGAAAGCAGCACTTGAAACATTAAGAAAACCTGAATAAATCAAGAAAATGAAAAAGTTAATTTTTGTGTTTTTTGTAGGAGTTTTCTGCAATACACTTTTTGCGCAAGCACCAACAACAAGTCCAACCAACGTTCCGTGTTACAAAAAGAAAAAGATTTGCAACTATAAATTGGTAGCCAATTGCAATGAATTAGTAGCTTATGATGACCGAACAAATACTTATCTTTCAAAGTCAGATTATCACTCACTTTACACAGGAAAATGTTCAGCTTGTTACCGAAATGGTGTGTTACAAGAACAGATTAACGTTGTAAATGGAAAACGTGATAGTGAAAGTGATTCAGCCTATTACGAATCAGGATGTTTGCAATCGAGACAAACGTTTGTACTAGGTAAATTGAATGGTACAAGTGTATTTTATTACGACAGCACAGGTAGAAAAGAAATTGAAGTTTCACACAGTTTAGACATGCTAGATGGAAAATACATTCTTTTTGAGAACAATGCAAAAAGTGATACTTTAAAGATGATTTCCTATAAAAATAATATCTACGATGGCCCTCAAAAAGAGTATTTTGATAATTCTGTTTTGGCGAAAGTTGTTTATTATAAAAACGGGATTTTGCATGGAAAACACCAAACATTTAACGCTGAAGGCAAGTTAGAAATTGACATGAATTATTCAGAAGGCAAAAAGCACGGAACATGGAAGTTCTATTATCCAAACGGAATGGAAGCCCATATTGAGAATTGGAACATGAATGTGAAAAATGGGGAATTTAAAACCTTGAATGAAAAAGGCGAAATAGTTTCTCAAGAATTTTTTAAAAAAGGAATTCCAGAAGGAACGCATACATTTAATTTCCCAAATGGAAAGCCAAAGCACATCACTGTTTATGAAAAAGGAGAAATCGTTGAGGAAACTGAATTCGAAGAACTAACTGGAGCAAAGCATGTTATCAAAGAACGTATAGATAAAAAAGCAGAGAAGGAAAAAGAAAAAGCTGCGAAAAATGCAGTTGCAACAGATGACGATCCTGATTTGATACAAAGTGAACCAACTAAACCGAGTAAGAAAAAGAAGAAAGAAAAGAATTAAGAATGTAGAATTGAGAATGTAGAATTGAAAGTGGAGAACTGATTCGCCGCTGCGAACTGAGAGTTGAATTTTTTTAGTTCGAAGTGAGATTCAAATATTCCCCCTTCGAAGGGGGATTGAGGGGGATGACCTAATTGATTTAATAACATTCCCTCCTAAAATCATTCCCTCATTAACTCATTATCTCATAAAATCATTCTCTCCTAAAATCATTCCCTCCTAAAATCAAAAAAAAATGCTAGACCTAAGAAGTGATACCGTAACCAAGCCCTCGAAAGAAATGTTAGACGCAATGTTCTCAGCGCCAGTTGGTGATGATGTATTTGGTGAAGACCCGACAATCAACGAATTACAAGAATATTCTGCTCAACTTTTTGGAAAAGAAGCCGCGTTGTTTTGTGCTTCAGGAACACAAACGAATCAGATTGCGATAAACGTACACGTTCAACCAGGCGGAGAAGTAATTTGCAACAAAGAAAGCCACGTTTTTAAATACGAAGGTGGTGGAATTGCAAGAAATTCAGGTGCTTCGATTCGAACGTTGGAAGGAGATAGAGGACGTTTGAAGGCAGCAGCTATTGAAGAATGGATAAATAATCCCGATGATGTTCATTTTCCATTGACGCAATTGGTTTCCATCGAAGACACTTCAAACAGGGGAGGAGGAGCAATTTACGATTTTAACGACATCAAAGCAATTCGTGAAATGTGTAATCGTCATAATTTGCCTTTACATTTAGACGGAGCACGCTTGATGAATGCCTTGGTAGAAACAGAAATCGACTACAAAGAATACGCATCTCAATTTAATTCCATATCGATTTGTTTATCAAAAGGTTTAGGTGCACCAGTTGGTTCAATACTATTAGGAAATGCTGATTTCATCAAGAAAGCACGAAGAGTACGAAAAGTTTTTGGTGGTGGAATGCGCCAAGCAGGAATCATTGCAGCAGGTGGATTGTTTGCTTTGAAAAACAATGTTCAGAAACTGAAAGAAGATCACCTCAAAGCTTTACAAATTGAAATTGCTCTGTTAGAATGTCCGTGGGTTGATTCAGTCATTCCCGTAGAAACTAATATTGTGGTTGCTATTTTGAAGGACCACAGTAAACGCGATTTAATCATTGATTTATTGGCTCAAAAAGGAATTCGAATTATGGCATTTGGTCCAGGGATGTTGCGTTTTGTTACCCACTTGGATATTTCTTTTAATCAAATTGATGAAGTTATCGAAGGATTGAAAAGCATCGAAAAGGGTTAGAAGTTTTCATTCTTTGCAGTGTCTTGGGAATGCCTAAATTCTATCAAAAAAACGTAAGGGAAAACCATTGAAATTTAAATTTTGAATGTCGATTGACTTTGCTACAATTTAATAAATCAATGTAATTGAGTACTTTCGATTACATATTGCTTGAAAAGTTCTCAACTAATGAAAATTGTATATGGGCTTCGTGTCAAACTGTTTTTCTTTGAATTAAATTTAAAGTTGGTGCTTTTCTTGATTCAAAAATATGGATTTGGAAAGCAATTTAAAGATAAAAAAGCTGAAATTGAACGGTTTAAAGAGCAATTCACAATTGATAAAAGCTTTTATAAATACCTCAGACACAACAATCGCGTTTATCTTAATTGTAATATTCCTGGAATACCTTTCACTGATTTTTTTGAACGAATTTCAAATTTAGCTTCCGAAAATCAAGAAAATCAACTTTCTCGTTTGGCAATTGTTCAGATTGGTTTCACCAAAAAATGCCCGCTGAATTGTGAGCATTGCTACGAAGGTAAAATTCTTAATCAGCCAGAAGCTTTAACCTTGGAGGAGCACAAACAAATTGTAGCTAAACTTCAACAAATAGGTGTACCAATGATTCAATTTGGTGGAGGTGAACCCTTGAACCGTTTTAATGATTTAATCGAAGTGCTAAAATCAGCGAAAAAAAGCAGTGATTTTTGGATTTATTCTTCTGGTTATGGTCTATCAATTGAAAAGGCTCAAAAGCTGAAAAAAGCTGGTCTAACTGGTGTTTCTGTAAGTTTAGATCATTATTTGGAAGCGGAGCATAATAAGTTTCGCCGAAATGATAAATCCTTCAAGTTTGCGTTAAAAGCAATAAAAAATGCACAAGAGGTTGGACTTTTGACAGCAATGACACTTTGTGTAACTCAATCTTTTTGTACCCTCGAAAATTTGGATGCTTATCATCAATTGGCGTTTGAGTTAAAAGTGCCTTTCGTTCAATTAATGGAACCTCGGGCAACTGGGAATTATGAAGGAAAAGACGTTGAATTGAACACTGAACAATTTAAAATTTTAGAGGATTTCTACAAGAAAAGAAATAGCGATAAAAATTTCAAGAATTTTCCGATAATCCAATATACAGGCTATCAACAACGAAATAAATCGTGTGGAGGTGCAGGAAATCGATACATTTATATTGATACCGATGGCTACACAATGGCTTGTCCATTTTGTCAAAATCGAAAATCTCATTTTTTAAACGGTACATTACTAACAGATATAAATTCCTTGAAAGAGGAAGGGTGCGAATTATTAAACTAAAACTATGAATAAGATTAGAATTATTTCTTGGTTGCTTCTTTCTATAATGCTATTTAATTCTTGTTCGTTTTATCGATTACGACAAGGAAGTCCAAAAGATTATTATGTCGGATTAGAAGAGTCTGAGATGAAGAAAAACAGAATTTTTGTTCATATCGGCGACGCCTATTTTGAATTGAGTAATTGGAAAAAAGTGGATGATAAAATCACAGGGATTATTAGTTCAGTGCCGCCTGAAATTGATTTGTATTATCAAAGGGCTTTGGCAAAAAAGAACTTTCGAATTTCTAAAGGTGATCATTTTAAGCTGCTACAATTGCATTTGTTTCTACCAGAATTAGCTAAATCAGGTACTGAAATTTCTTTTGATGTAAATCAAATTCAAAAAGCTCAAATCATCGAATATAATGTTGGATTAACTACCTTATCTTGGGTTGTGTCATCTGCCGCAATTACAACAGCTACAATTGGTATTTTTGTGGCAATAGCGTGTTCTTGCCCGCATATTTATTTAAACGATGGACAGCAATGGTATTTTTCAAATTCGATGTTCACCGGTGCGATGAATCCAACTTTAGAACGATTTGATTATAAAAAAATAAATGACCTAAATCCATTAAATTCGGAGTTGAATCTAGAAATTAGAAACGAGGAGAAGGAAATTCAGTACACCAATTTATTGAAATTAGTGGCTGTTTACCACGAAAAAGACGAAGAAATCATCACCACTTCAACGGGCGATTTTATAAAGATTGTAAACAGTCGTCAACCAAAGCGCCTAAGTAGTGACAACGGAATTTTGACCAATGATTTTTTAATGGACGAATCTAATTCCTATTCATTTAATTCGACAGATAATTCTGGATTTTCAAACTTAGAAGCATCTTTTGAAAATAAAAATTTGAAAAATCCATATTTGGTTCTTGGACTTAAAAATCCAAAATGGGGAGGATTTGTGTATCACGAATTCACAAAATTGTTCGGCGATTATTTCCAAACTTGGGTTCATTCTAATTCGAAGAAAACGAAAAATCAACTTGAGAAAAATATGGAGAAGGCTGGAATTACTTTAAAAGTAGAGGTTTTAGATAAAGGTAAATGGAAAACCATTGATCAAATTAATTTAGTGGGTGAAGCGAAATTTGAAAAAATAGCTGTCAAAATACCTGAAAACTACCTTAAAAATAAAGAATTAACGGTTCGATTGAAAAGTGGATTTCAGTTTTGGGAAGTCAACTATCTTGCACTTGCAGAAAAAGATTCCAAAAAAATAGAAGTTGAAGAATATGATGTCCAAATTGTGAGTGATGCAAAAAAATCGGAAGCTTTAGCCTTTGATGATAAAAATTATCTTATTCACCAAGAGGGTGAGGCGCCCATTAAAATCAATTTTTCTGGTTTGAAAACAAATTCAGAGCGCACACTTTATTTGAAAAGCAAAGGATATTATAAAACGGTCCAAAACTTTGAAGGTAAACCCCAGTGGAATCAGTTGCTTTCAATCAATAAGCAAGGTGGATTATCTCATTTTTCAAAAGCAAAATTTGAAGATTGGAATGAAATGGCAAGCATTGTTTCAGAACTGGGGTTAACTAAAAAACTTTTACAAACTAATAAATAAATCAGATGAATTCATTGATAAAAAATTGGAGTTTAGCTTTATTGCTTTTCGTTTGTTTGATTTTTAATTTCAGCTTCGCTCAAGACACATTGGAGTTTAAAGATGGTCAAGTTAAATATGGAAGAGTAATAGGTGTTGATACCAAATTGAACATTTTAGAGTTTAAATCACCTCAAGGTCAGAGCTTTATTTCTTTGGAAAAAATATCAAAATACACTTCGAATGCGTTAGATGAAAAATGGGCAGGAAGTACACAATTTACCTTTTCGGTTGCAAAAAGTAATCACGTTATAAAAATCGGAAGTAAAAGGAAATATTTGGATTTCACCCCTAGTAGATATAGTGTTGGGGTTAATTTCTCCTCCCTTTTTAATCCCATTTACGTCAACGATTTTGATAATTTTGGTAGAACTTACTCCACAAATCGCTACATAGAAAGCTTTTTTCAAATGGAATTGAATGAAAATGTTGCCTTGCGATTTCCAGTACGAATTGGAATTAATCCATTGAAAAAAACTGTTTTAAACCCTCCAAATTCATTTTATGGAATGTTTTCAAGAGAATTAATTGGTGATATTGGGTTTGAACCTATTTTTTATTTTAACAAGCATAATGTAAAGCTGAAATGGTTTGCCGCTCCCTCTCTTTCAATTGTTGCTGGTAGGGCAGTTAGTAGAGTTATTGATTATGATTTTTATACTACAACCTATGAGCCCTTAGATGTAGAATTTAGCTATAGAATTGGCGCCTTAACAGGTTTTCAGTATTGGTTAAGTTCTAGATTTCAAATTGAAAGCTCTTATGGTCTTTTTGTTACGAATAACTATTGGCAACCAGATGATTTCAACGTACCTGGACAAATTTCTAAACGTCCTTTTTTCGGTAGAAATCTAAGACTTGCTGTGATTTATCGTTTATGATTTAAGTTAATAGGTGTTGATCTTATCCTAGATTGCAACAATAACCGTTTTTTTATATTTCACAAAATCTATACTATCTCAATTTGAATTTTTTATTTCAAGTAAATCCTCCAATTCTCCACTTTTTTAACACAAATTCTTGTAACCTTTTCTGTGTTTTTGGTCTATAAATTGCTAGAACAAACACAAATACAAACTTATGCTCAAAAAGCTACTTTTCCTTTATTTTATTTCTTATTCATTCCTTTATTTTTCTCAAAACGATCCTTGTATTACAAGTGACAAGAAGTTGATAAAATTATTAGCTAACGCAATGAGCGAGGAAAGTTTTGATGATAAAACAGCAAAGTTTGCAGAGGCAATGCAAAAATTTCCAGACAATGCTGAAACGTACTACCTGTATGCAAAACTGTGTAGCAACGAAGCGACGTTTCTAATGCGTGAAGAAAAAACCTATTCCAAAGGTGAGGCAATGCAAAAGAAAGCGCTTCCGTTTTATCAAAATACAATTAAAAAATGTCCGAATTTCCACGCGGATTGTTATTACATTATTGGCGCAAGTTTGTTGCAAAATGGCGACTTGAAAAATGCCGTTCCTTATTTTCAAAAATTTGTGGACTTTCCGCAGGATGATTTTTCTAAATTGCCAGAAAACTTTCTACAAAAGAAAAAGGAAATAGAATCGATTTTGGAAGATGTTGCTTTTGAAAAAAATATGTTTGAAAATCCTGTTCCTTTTCTTCCGAAAAAAGTACAGATGGTAAGCTCCAAACTCGACGAATATTTCCCTATGATTTCTCCGGACAACGATTTGTTATTTTACACTCGCAAAATAGATCGGAAAAACTTAGGTGATATTTCTTCCAATATCCGAGAGGAATTTACCATTTCATCAAGAGCAGATTCAAAAGGGCCATTTACTCCCGGCGACCCTCTACCAAAACCATTCAACGATGGAACCTTTTTCAATTATGGAACGGCAACGCTTTCAGTCGATAACAAAGAAATGATTATTTGTGCTTGTAAAGTGGAAAAAGTGTACAATCAAGATTATTTGAATTGCGATTTATACACAACAACTTACAAGCGCTCCGGAAAAGGAGGAAATGATTTTGAATGGACAACTCTTGTGAATATGGGGCCAGCAATAAATACAAAAGATGGCTGGGAAGCACAACCGTCTTTATCTGCCGATGGTTCTCTCTTATTTTTTACTTCGTTACGAAAAGATTCTCGCAATGATGATATTTATATTTCTGAAAAACAAAAAGATGGAACTTGGAGTAAGGCAAAACCATTCGATCTGATTAACACAGACGGAAAAGATAAAAGTCCATTTTTTCACCAAGATGGTGAAACGCTTTATTTTGTGTCTAATTCTACTAAAAGACGAAAAGGTTTGGGAGGTTTAGACATTTTCTACATTCGAAAAGAAGGCGATAAATGGACGCAACCTAAAAACATTGGTTATCCAATTAATTCCAAGGAAGACGAACTTGGGCTTTTTGTTTCAACTAATGGAAAAGAAGCTTATTATTCTAGTATGAAAGAAGGTGATTGGGATATTTATTCCTTTGATTTGTACGAAGAAGCGCGTCCGCAAGAAGTGGTTATTTTGAAAGGAGAATTGATTGATGATCAAGGAAAACCAATTCAAGGTGCAGAAATTGAAATTACTTACAACGATACTGGCGAAAAATCACAGTTTAAAGTTAATGGTGATGATGGAAAATACGCTGCTGTTGTAAAAGTTTCTCAAAAACAAGATATTACGGTTAGTGTAAACAAAGAAGGGTATGCTTTCAATGCGAAAGTTATTGAA
>JBILQY010000075.1:0-9582 GCA_044372955.1 Crocinitomicaceae bacterium
AAGGTGGTAATTGATAACTTACCGATGCTTTTAACCGACACGGTTGGATTTATTCGCAAGTTACCGCAACAATTGATGGAGTCCTTCAAATCAACTTTAGACGAAGTGCGCGAAGCGGATTTATTGGTGCACGTTTTAGACATTTCACACCCGAATTTTGAAGATCATTTCAATGTGGTGAACGAAACGCTTGCAGAAATAGATAATACTGAAAAACCAACGATTTTAGTTTTCAATAAAATTGATGCATACCAACCACCAACCAACGATTTGAACGAAAACGAAGAAGACATCACCTCTTTGGATTCCTTGAAAAAATCGTGGATGGCAAAAATGAACAAAACCAAATGTGTTTTCATTTCTGCACAAGACAAAGAAAACATCGAAGAATTGAAAGCGGTATTATATGAAGAAGTAAAAACCATTTTCAAGGTGAGGTATCCGTATAATGATTTTTTGTATTGAGTTAAAATCGTTGAAACGATTATAAAATAATGATTTATCCCATAGGTGTGGGTTTAAACCCACACCTATGGGATAACAACACAACATTCTCCAACCATTTTAATGGTTTTCCAAAATAAAAACAAACCATAAAAACGGCGTCATCAAATACATTGAGGCGAAGGATTTATAGTTTTTCTGTGGACAAAAATTGACTAAATCAACGTAAAATTTTTAATATTTCGCTTGTAATAAAAGTACTATTTCAATAACTTAATGTGGAAAAACTAGAAAACATAAACTGTAAAATCACTTCTTCATTAGAAAATTAGGGAGTTAAAATTAAGGTGATTTTTAAACTTTTACAATACCCTTTGAAATGAAAGATAAGTACTTGGGAATATTAGAAGAAAGACACCGATAAATCGAGCATTAAAATTAAAATTTAATGAATTGATTAATTTTATGATTGGGAATTTATCCACTTTCATTAAAAACAAACAACTACTTTTGCGCTATGACAAAAGTTGAAGCATGGATTGAGGCAATGCGCTTGCGAACTTTACCGCTTTCGGTTTCTGGAATTATTGCAGGTTCTGGAATGGCAGCCGTTTTGGAAAAATGGAATCCATTTATTTTCGGTTTGGCGATGCTTACAACCATTGGTTTTCAAGTCCTTTCTAATTTAGCAAATGACCTCGGTGACGGTCAAAAAGGTACAGACAACAAAAACCGAGTGGGTCCCAAAAGAGCTATTCAATCAGGTACTATTTCCGTTCAAGAAATGAAAAAAGGAATTATAATTTGTACCGTCATTTCCCTTATTTCAGCCGCACTTTTGATCTATGTTAGCGCTGCTAATTTAACGAAAGAACTTTTACTTTTTTATGCTGTGCTTGCTTTGTTATGTGTACTAGCGGCGATAACTTATACCGTTGGTAAAAATGCCTATGGATACAGAGGTTTGGGAGATCTGATGGTTTTTATTTTCTTTGGTTTAGTAAGTGTTTTAGGTGTTTTTTCTTTGTATGGATTAGAATTCGAATGGTTGGTTTTATTTCCAGCGTTGAGTATAGGGTTTTGGAGTGTAGCCGTGTTAAATCTAAACAATCTTCGGGATCATGAAAATGATGCCCTTTCAGGAAAAATTACGGTGGTGGTGAAAATGGGATTTCAAAATGGAAAAAATTATCATGCATTTCTAATTTTGAGTGGTGTTGCAAGTTGGTTTTTTACCATTTTAATGTTTTCATATTTAACGTATAATGTTTTTCTCTCAATTGCTCTTTTACCAGCTATTGGGCTATTGTTTCACCTGCAAAAAGTTTATCAAACACGCATTCCTAAAAAGTTAGATCCGGAACTGAAAAAAGTTGCTCTTTTAACCTTTTTCGCAGCCTTGCTGTTCTCTGTGATTTTGAATTTACCGCTTCCGACAGTTGAGTTTTAGTATTGCACTGAATGAGTGATTTACAAATACTTTTAATTAGTGAAGTCTTAAGTTAATCCGCCAATAACCACTTTATCGCCATCAATTAAAACAGGACGTTTAAGAAAGGTGTATTCTTCTAGAATAAGTTTGAGAAAGTCTGTTTCGCTGAGGTTTTTGTCTTTTAATCCAAGACTTTTGTATTTAATCGCTCTTTTGGAGAAAATGGCTTCGTATGAACCCACTTTTTCTTTCAAAAAATCTAAAGTTTGTGCGTCAATCGAGTTGGTTTTAATATCCACCAACTCGAAATCGGCACTTGGGTTGAATGCTTTTATCAATTTGCGACAATTATCACAGGTACTTAAATGATAAATGCGTTTCATACTAGCAATATTCGTCGTAAGCTGCAGCAAGATTTGCAGCAATCATTTGAGCTGTTCCACCTTCGATGTGGTGACGCTCTAAAAAGTGAACTAATTTACCGTCTTTAAAAAGTGCAATTGAAGGAGAAGATGGAGGATAAGGCAAGAAATACTTGCGAGCTTGAGCCACCGCTTCTGAATCTACACCTGCAAAAACAGTTGCAAGAGCGTTTGGTGCTTTTTCGTGTTGAATAGATAACTTCACTCCTGGACGCATATTTCCTGCTGCGCAACCACAAACTGAGTTGACAACCATTAATAAAGTTCCTTGCGTATTTGAAATCATATTGTCAACTTCTGAAGCGTCAGTTAATTGAGCAAATCCTACATTCGTAAGATCGTCTTTCATTGGTTGTACTAATTCTGCTGGATACATATTTTTTGTTTTTTAGAGTGCAAAATTACACAATTCTACCCTTTATTAATTCGGAAAATTCGTTAATACTGAAGAATGTTTTTAAAGAAGTTTTTCATCTATAAGAATGCTTTTTTTGTTTTAAAGTCCTTGTTTTTTAATACAAAATAGTAAAGTAATAAATCCATAAAAAAACCATTTGACATATATAAATTATTTTAATGTAAAACATTAATTAAGAGATGCTAATTGATTGATATTATAAATTTTAACTATGATAAATTTTAATAAAAATTTGCTTATTTAGATTCAACTACTATCTTTACCACTTAAATGAAAACTATGAAAAAACGTTATATTTTACCCATTTTTTTGTTTCTAGGTTTAGTTTCTTTTCAGTCGAATGCACAGATTGATGAAGAAGATTACAGTGAGTATGAAAAATACTCTACCGATGAAAAAATCAAGCGCTATTGTACACCTAAAGTTGTAGGTTTGGCACCTGCAAAGTTGATCAGTATTGGTTATGATTTTGCTTTAGGTCATTCAATTAGCGCAAATCCAGTTGGAAGTATTCCGAGTCAAGAAGGAAAAGTTGGTAATTACAATGGTTTGGCATTAAGTGCCAATATTCCTGTACTTTCAAATAATAAAATTTTGATTAACATTGGAGGAAATTATGTTGAATCAAATTATTCTTTTGGAAGTGATTCATTGTTTAATCCTCTTTTAACAGCTGCTAATCGTGGATTAAAAACACTTCAACTTAATACAACGATTTTCAAACCTTTGAATGAGAAAAATTTTATTTTAGGTTTTGTTCAAGGTGATTACAGTGGAGATTACACGTTCAAAAACATGCAGTCGCTTTCTTTCACAAAGTTGTCTTGGGTGGCCGTTTTTGGTTGGAAATTCAATGAGCGTTATCAATTTGGAGTAGGTGCAACCCAAACATATCGTGCTGGTGGCAAGAGTTTTTTACCAGTAATTATGTACAATTATACCTCTAAAAATGAAAAATGGGGGATTGAGGCTTTGGTGCCAGCTCGCGCAAGTTTCCGTTATGCATTTAACAAACAAACACTTTTGTTAGCTGGATTTGAAATTGTTGGTTCGAGTTATCATTTAGCAAACACAGATAATCTTTTCCCAGCTAATGGAACAGCTGGAATGGTTGAAGATTACGATAATCAAAAAATAGAATTACGCCGTTCTGAAATTAGACCTCGTCTTGATTTTCAACGTGCAATTACTGATTTTATCTGGTTTGGTGTTCAAGCAGGTTACATTGTAAATTATAGCTTTAATGTGGACAGCGGAAACTTCTACAGAGGAGTTGGAAGCGATCGTCCGTTCGTAATGGAAAATGGGGTTACAAGTGCTCCGTATTTTCAAGTTAGTATTAATCTGGTTAGCCCTTGATGGATTTAATTATTCAAAAATTAATAGATAAAAAAGGAGGCTGTCTCAAAATACTGAGCAGCCTCTTTTTTTGACGCTTTTTCTGACTTCCGAATAAGGATCCAAAATTTTCTAAGTTATTTTTTCAAGTTTTGTTCTTAAAAAATGAAAAAGAAGATTTTTTGAATTTTACCGCAGATAATCAAAGAGTTAGCACAGAAAAAAACATTTGTTTTTTAGATCTTAATTTGTAAAATGGAATCTATTACATCTTCAAGAAAAGTAACTTAAAAAGTGTTTTTTAGTTACTAATTATTTTCTGTGTTCGCCGTTGCCAATCTGTGTCTTCAGTCGTTTAGTTATTTTGTTCTTCGGTTTTCGTATTAATTTGGAACCCCTTATGGATTTAATTATTCAAATTTATATGGATAAAAAAAGAGGCTTTCAAATCAATGAAAGCCTCTTTTTTTTGGAGAGTTTTTTTCTAGTCTTTCGATAGTTTTTTCCATGTGTCTGTTCTTCCGATAGCAGAAACACCGATATATCCACGAACTTCAATTGTGTTGTTGTCTTTTAATTTAATAACACAACTGTATGTGCTACCATTTTCTGGGTCATAAATAGTTCCGTTTTCCCACGTTTTTTTCCCAACGTATTCGAAGTCTTTCAATATTTTATAACCTAATATTGGAGTACTATGCATTTTGGCGTCAGGGTTGTTTTTATCTACCTTTTTAGAACCATCGTCGTAAGTTGGATACTTTAACCAAACTACTTTTCCATAGTACTTATTACCAACTTTGGTAATTTTAACTTTTGCTTTTCCATGACTTGGCTCCCAAACTCCTAACAACTTATCACCTTCCGTTTCATTCAAAACAGAATAAGTAAATGCTGTTGTAAAAAACATTGCTACTAAGGCAAACGACCAAACTAAAATTTTGCGTGTATTTTTCATTGTTCTAATTTTTAATTATTTTCTAATTTTTTTAAATCAAAGTTTATACCAAATTATTTTTTATCAGGAATCATGATGTCCATTTTGATAGTTCCTTTTAATTTAATGTTATCAAAACTATCTTCTTTCGTAATTCCAACTACTTCAAAATAGAACTTATCAATATCTTTAAATCCTTCTATTTCTGCCTCTTGTAAACCTTTGATGACTAGTTTTTTAGGATTTCCTTTAACTTTTGTCGTGGCAACTTCTTTCGTTTCCGTTTTGTCAGTCATAACAGAAAACACAAGGTTTTCAAATATTCCTAATCCACCTTCTGCATCAGTCTCCAAAGTAATTTCTTTGACTTTCATACTAAAAATTTCATCACGTGTTATTCCAAAATCCTCTGGTTTGAAGCTGATTGTTGTCATTCCTTCACCAACTCCGTCTTTGAAAAACGGACCCTCTAAGGTAATTTCAAACTCAACAGGGCCATAAACTTTAGGTTCGTAATTCGTACAACCGAACAATAGCATTATTGCTAATAGCGGGACAGTTAAAATCTTGATTTTCTTCATATTTTTCATTTTGAGTACCTACAAACATACTAAATAGAAGATAAGTTGTTTTATAAAATATTGTTATGAAAAACCTTATATGTTTTAATGATTTAAAAAAGATTCCAAAAGAGATTCTACTTTTGCAGTAACTTGTTTACAATCAAATTTTTGACTAGCGTTTTTTAAACTTTCAAACTTTATGTTAGTCTTTTTTTCGAGCGCAGTTTTCATTTTTTCTGCGAGATCATCCATGTTTTTAGTTTCATAAAGCAAACCGATTTCTCCAAAATGTAATAGTTCTGGAGTTCCGCCAGCGTTGCTTCCTATAACTGGAGTTCCTTGCGCCATTGATTCGATTGTTACCATTCCGAAGGTTTCGGAGTCTGAGCTCATTAATGTCCAATTAAAAGCATTGAAAACTTCCATTGGGTTTTTCTGAAAAGGTAAGAAAAGTACTTTTTCCTCCAGTTTGTTGGCTTTGATAAATGCTTTTATTTCTTTTAAATAGGAACTTGGAGAATCAGGTGTTTCTTCGCCTACGAATACAAGTTTAAACGAGTATTCTTCCAGTTGAGCAATCGCTTTTAGTGCTAATAATTGTCCTTTTTTTGAGTCAATTCTCCCAACAATTCCAAATAGAAAATCCGTTGTTGGAAGATTCAATAATTTGCGTGAAGTAACCTTATCGTTTTGACTAACAGTTGTTAAATCTAAACCCGAAGGAATCACATTTACTTTTTCAGGTTTAACTTTTGAATTTTCTAGCACTTGTTTTTTTAAATATTCCAATGGACAATTCCAAGAGTCAAAATAAGAATAACGCAAGGTTCTGAAAAATTGTTTTTTGGGAGCTCCAAACTCCATTTCCATAAAAAAATGCACTTTAATAGATCGTTGTGAAAGAAAAGCTATTGACGACGCAATACTTTGGTCAAATGTGGCGCGAAAAATTAAGTGTTTAATACTATCCTTATTCAACAGCTGAAGTAATTGGAATGCTTTGATTAAATCGTAATGATTTTTGTGTTTTTGAATAATTCCAAAAGGTAAGTTATTTTCAAGAGTAGCTTTGTGAATTGGAGAATTTTCAAGACAATAAATTTTAACGAAATGCCCGCGTTCCTGCATCCAAATAGCATTTTTAAGTTGGTTCATTTCTAAACCGCCCCAACCATTTGTTCCGCATAAATAAGCTATTCGCACTTCCTAAAATTTTAAAGCTATGAAATTATTGAAATCTAGTAATTTTGTAGCATGTTTAAAAAACCCATTATCATTTTTTTTCTTGGAGTCATTCTAATTGCAACACCATTATTTTTATTTCCTATTAATTTATTTAATGGAGCAATTGTTTTCGAAAATGGTCCACAAAAAATGGTTCAAGATGCGCCCTTGAGTTTATCTTATTTTATTGGATTAGGTTACGAAGAACAAGACATGGTTGGAGTCTCCGATTTCTATTTAAAACAAGAAGGCTATATTTTGGCATTTTGTTTAATCATCGGTTTTCCTGCACTTTTGGCCTATCGCTTGAAAATAAAATTCAACGAAGACGAAAAGAAAAAACTAAAGTGATTTAGTTCTTCCTCCATCAACAGGAACATTTATACCATTAATGTAAGAAGCTTCTGGACTTGCTAAAAATGCAATTGCTGCTGCGACTTCTTCTGGTTCAGCAATTCGTTTCATTGGAGATTCTCCTGCCATTTCTTCAAAAATATCAGCTACGGATTCTCCTGTTTTTTCAGATTTTGCTTCAGCAATTCCTTGTAAACGAATAGTGTTTGTTGCGCCAGGTAGTACATTGTTCACCGTAATTCCGTATTGTCCCAATTCTCCAGCAAGCGTTTTGCTCCAACTTGCAACGGCACCACGAATCGTATTTGAAACACCTAAATTTGGAAGTGGTTGTTTTACAGAAGTTGAAATCACGTTGATGATTCTTCCATAACCTGATTCAATCATTCCAGGATAAATGGCTTGAACTAAAATGTGGTTACAAATTAAATGTTGGTTGAATGTATTTAAAAATTCATCCGTTGTAGCTTCAATTATTGGTCCTCCTTTAGGTCCTCCAGTATTATTAATGAGAATATTGATTTTGTTTCCTGCATTTATATAATCAGAGATTATAGTTTTTAGTTCAGTTGGTTTTGTGAAATCTGCCACTAAAAATCCGTGATTTTGTCCATCAGTTGTTGCTAATTTTTGCTTTACTTCTTGAAGTTTTTTTTCATTGCGAGCAACAAGTATAATATTGGCACCCATACTCGCAAGTTTAATAGCTGTAGCCATACCAATTCCTTGTGTACTGCCGCAAACAAGTGCTGTTTTATTCAAAAGGGAAGCATTCATGTAATTTTAGTTTTTTAAAATAATTCAACAGAAAAATTATATTTGCCAAAATTAAGAAACAAAATTCGTTGAATATCAGTATATCAAATATTAATCGATTAACATTTGAATTGATTTACGAATGTAATACAATGCTAATTATCTAATTTACTATTTATGTTGTTTTTAAAATCGCAATTTTTGATTTGTGAAAATTGGACTCGAACTAATCTTATAGTTAAAAGATTAAAGTTCAGTTTTTCTTTTTTAGTGTTATTTCTATTAACGCATTCTATTTCGAACTTGAACGCTCAAAGTCTAGCAAATTACACATTTGCGACAACTACATCAGGTTCACTTGAAGATATGTCAGGGTCCACTGTTTTGTTATCAGGGAACAATGATGATGTTCAAGTTCCCATTTTTGCAATTGGTTTTGACTTTTACTTCATGGGTGTAAAATATACCCACATCAGTGCCAATTCAAATGGTCAAGCAAGGTTACATACTAGTTCATCTGCTACTGCAATTGCTGGTGGGGGTGTAACAACCTTCGGTGCTGGTGTCGTAACACTTGCTCCAATGGGTGGGGACAATGAAGTGAACAATGGAATGAGTTATAAAATCATTGGCGCTGCCCCAAATAGAAAGTTAGTTCTTGAATGGAATCAGTTTTATGCTAATTTCACGACCATCACTACTTCAGGAAATATGCAATTGACCTTAAGTGAAACAACTGGAGTAGTAGAATATATTTATGGAAATATTTTTAATTCATCTGCTGCAACAACTTCAAGATCTACGTTCATTGCGACAAGTAACACAGTCACAACTGCTGGTTATGTTACAATAAGTGCAACACCATCTTTTACATTAGCAACCGCTCCAGTAACTAATACTTTTGCTGCGAGTGTTCCAATTGCGAATTTAGCAGGAACAACGAACGGAAGTTTGAGAACTTTTTCTTGGACACCAACAGTTTATACAATTCCTGCACCGCCGACAAGTTTAACTTTTTCAGGAGTTACAACTTCTACTATCACGCCAAATTGGGTAGATAATTCAACGGATGAAACATTATTTATTATAACACGAGCAACAGATGCGGCGTTTACACAAAATGTGGTTGTATCTTACTTGCCTTCAACATCATCAGCGACTACTGGAACCGCCTACAGTTTACCACAAACAGGATTAGCACCAAGTACTTTATTTTATTATTCAATTCAAGCATCAAGTGAAGCGATTATTCCAGCGGCTGGTGTTTCTGGAAATCAAGCAACATTGAACGCAACTACCTATTTTTGGGTTGGTGCAAGTAACGGAACTTGGAGCACACCTTCTAACTGGAATACGTTTCCTGATGGAACAGGTTTACCTCGAACAACAGTTGAAACAACAGATGCTTTGATAGTTGATGGTGCAGGAACAACTCCAGGGGGGGCTTTAACCATAAATATTGATGGTGGAAGTTACACAGTAGGACAATTGGTAATAACTAACAACTCCATTTTGACGCTTCAATCTGCTACCACAACCACAAGAACAATTACAATTAGTGGTGGTATTGGTGACGATTTTATTATAGATGCAGGAGCAACTTTATTATTGACGAATGCAACACAAGCTGCGGCTATAAATTTCGTAAACACAGGAAATACGGGTTTAATTGAAGGAGTTTTAACTTTTGGAGG
>JBILQY010000077.1:0-9522 GCA_044372955.1 Crocinitomicaceae bacterium
CAAGGCAAAAAATAATATCGTTTTTCTCCAGTTTTTTTGTTCAAAATAAAGCAAGAACCACGGAACAAACATCGTTGCAACTACATTGTCGTGATAGTCAAAACTAAGGGCTGAAAAAATACCATAAAACGAAAAGAAATGAGCAACTGCAAGCGTGGCAATCGTATCACTTTTCGCAAGGTTTTGCACGTAGCGATAAACACCAAATCCGCCAAAAAGTATCGCCAAAAACTGGAAAATTAACATCGTCCATTCACCAAAAATCCAATAAAAAGGCGAGACCAAAAGCGGATATAACGAAAAATGATCGGAAAGTACATTCGTGAATTGCGGCTGCATAATCATACAATCATTCCATCTGAAATGCGCATAATCATAAATCGCATTTTGATTGATTCCTAAATCCCAACCGTACGTTCTAAAGTTATAGTGATTGACAAAGGTAATAGAAGCGAAAATCAGGGCAAAAAGGGTAAAAACAGCAAGCAATAATTTGTTGTTTAAAACACTCTTTTTTCCTATTTCTATTTGTTTTAGTAGGGTCATTTCTTAAGGCATTTTATTCTTAAATACGGTCGGACGTTTCAAAATGTTTAATTTATACAATAAGTAACTTGCATTTTTTGATTGTTCGTACTCCGAAATTAAAGTCCAAGATAGCACAGTACAATCAATTGGCAAGGTTATATTTTCTTTTCCTTGAGCTGCTTTAGTTGCCAAATAATTCAACGCTTTTTTTTCATTCGCATTAGTGTCTCTGGGTAGAGTATCCGAAAACATAAAATACAAGCTACAAATAGCAAAGAAAAACAAATAAATTTTAAACGCTGTATTTTTCAAATGATTCAAAACGACATAACTAGTCAGAATTAACAAAAAGAGTAAACCAACTAATAAGGGTACAAACGTATCACTTCTGAGAATAAACGGGCGATAAGTACGACAACCACCTAAAGGCAACAACAAACAATAACAAAGCGCAAACAACAAGAAATAGAAGGAAAGTTTTAAAATGATTGGAGCGCCAACAACCTTTTGTTTATGGATGATATACAAATTAACACCAATGAAAAGCACCCAAAGTAAAGCACCAAGGTCGATGGACAAAAATGTTTGAAGCATTCCAATTGGTAGGGCCAGATAACGTTCGGAAATTGTCAATTCACAAAAATTATTCTCACTGTTGAAACTTCCAACATAAAGCGAATACAAACTTAATGCGCTACCCAAAAACACAATTAGAAGTATCGCTCTATTAAAATTTCTTAATGTTAATACAACCAGAGAAAACCAATTTAATTGAAGGTGATTTTTTTTGTTTTCAATTAAGAAATAGAGCAAAATAAAAGTATTGAGGAGCAGAATTAATGGGGCAGAAAGCGGACCAAAGAAAACGAGTAAAAACAAAGTTGGAATTCCAAAACTCGCATAAAGTAATGGATATTTCAATACTTTATTGGTTAATATCGTTTTGTAAATGGGGAAATAAAGTAACAATAAAGGAATTAACGGAAGTGTATAAAAAAAGGAGTAGGTTACTGCTGTGTCGATAAAACCAATGTTTCCGCGGTATTGCCCACTAACGATTAAAAAGGGGGAAATTAGCACTAAAAACAGTGTGAATTTTTTCCATGAAAACCCAAAAAAACTTGCCAGATAAAATCCTAAAATGGAAAGAAATCCTAAGTGAATAAAGACTTTTGCTAAAGTAATTGATGCGTATAAACTATCAATTGGAGAAACTATCTTTTGAAACCAAAAAGGTACATTGTCAAAGTACGATTTCATAACAAAATGAGCCGTAAACCTATTTGTCGCAGGATGCTTTTCTTGGTTCACAAGCATATTGATCCCCATTGGGTCTTTTAATACCTGCTTATAATTTTCATCTGGAAGCACAATGTTTGCAAAGTCACCATCGATGGGTGCTTTCGTATATTGCACAACAGAATATTGTATGTCAAAGAGCAAAAACAACAGTGCAAAAGCAATGAAAACCGCCTTTTTATGTAGCTCTAGGAACTTCCTCATGCGTTGTGAAAATTATACTTCCTCAATATTCGTTTGGTCGATGATGTACAACGGACGATTTTGAACATTTTTATTAATTCGGCTAATGTATTCACCAATAATCCCAATTGAAATCAACTGAACACCTCCAATAAACATCGAACTAATAATGAGCGAAGTCCAACCTGTTATGGTTTTTTCTAGGACAAAATGAGAGAAAATAGCATAAAGAATAATTAAAAACGACAAGAAAGAAATAAAAATCCCTGTTTTAGTTACGAATTGCAGCGGAACATCGGAAAAACCTGTGATACCATCCAACGCAAACTTCAACATTTTTGAAAAAGGATAACCTGTTTCTCCAAATTTGCGTTCGTCACGTTCGAAAAACACACTCGTTTGACGATAACCCAACCAAGCAATTTGACCGCGCAGAAACTTATTTTGCTCGGGCATATTTTTTAAGTCGTTGACAATTTTTCGGTCAATCAATCGGAAATCTCCGGTGTCAACAGGAATATTAACGTTGGTAATTTTCTTTAAGATGCGGTAAAAATACTTTGCTGTGATTTTCTTGAAAAAGCTTTCCCCTTTTCGTTTTAGGCGTTGACCATAAACAACTTCAAAGCCTTCTTTATGTTTGGCATACATTTCTGGAATCACTTCTGGTGGATCTTGTAAATCGCCATCGATGATAACCACAGCATCTCCTTTTGTTTTATCAAGTCCAGCAGTTACCGCAATTTGATGTCCAAAGTTTCGACTAAAATTGATGTATTTTACGCGAGCATCTTCCTTGGAAAGTTGCACTAATTCTAAAAATGAATTATCTCTGCTTCCGTCATTTACGAAGATAATTTCAAAGTTGGATGAAATTACAGTTATGGAAGCCAGCAAGCGATCATACATCAATCGGATGCTTTTTTCTTCGTTATAAACAGGAACAACTATTGATAAATCACAGGTCATTGGTTGGTTTTTTAATTTTCGATAAGTTATTTATACGTTTTTAAAGATAACAAAATATTCATGATGAGTTAGAATATAGTGATTTGATAGACCCCAACATTTCCGTAAGATTCAATTAATTTACATGAATATGTTTTTTCTAAATATTCTTTAATTTGATATTGATGCGTAATAACTACATCCCCAGATTCTAATTCTTCCCAGCTTTTACGTGCAATATTAATCCCTTTATCATTCAAAATATCAACATAAAAAGTGATGTGAGCATCGTAACCATCGTAAAGCAACAACCTATTTTTTAGATTGTATTTTCCGTTGGTTGCATCTTTTAAGAAATAACTAAGTTCATAAAACTCTTTCCATTCTTTGGTTTCCGTTGGTTTATAGGTTTTTTCAATTATCAATTGATAGGGTTTAACAAAAACCAAAAACAAGAATAAAAAGGGAAGCAAGTTAATTGTTAGCGTTTGTTTTGCGAGGTTAGATTGTCTTAGCGCATTGAAAATATAATAAATACAAACGGCAACAATTATTGACAAAAACGGAAACAATTGCATATCATATTGTTCCAACCTATTTTTTGAAGAAGAAATAATAATGAAGTAAGTGAATGCCATCAAAGTTGAAAAAGTCGTGATTTTTTTGATTCTACTTTCTAAGGAAGTAAAACCAATCACGATTCCACATGGTATCAACAAGTGCCAATAATCAAATCGATAGTTTACGAGATTCAAAAAATAATAGGTTATATCTTCTTTATGACCTTCATTTGCTGCTAAGTACCTACCGCCTAATTCATTTTGATACACACTTTGCAAGTAACCATTATTGTTTGCTTCTCTTAATAGATAATAACCAACTACAACGAATAAAAAAGATAAAGCCCCAATGTAAAAATGCTTGTTTTTGAAAAGCGAAACAAATTGCTTTCTAATTAAGCTGTATAGTACAATTCCTGGAATGAGTAAGAGACCTGCTATTCCTTTGGTGAGTACTGAAAGTGTACAAAACAGAAAAAATAAATAGATAAACTTGGTCTTTTTTGACTCACAAAAAGCAAAGAAGAAAAGAGAATAAAGCGTAGTAAATAAAGTTAAGACGGTATCGTAGTCGCCAGTTCGCGAAGCATGAAGACCGATATAACCCGATGAAGTAACCAAAATCATTACGGAAATAGATCCAAACCAAAAGCTAATGTATCGTCTAAAGAACACCAATAAAGTGATAGAAGTAAAAAATGCGGCTAGGGCAGAGGGCAACCTAACAGCTAATTCTCCAACACCAATCGTTTTCATGAAGAATGCTTGAAGCCAAATCATCAAAGGCGGTTTTGTATTCCACATTTCAGGTTGACCATAGAAATGAGTGACAATAAAATCGCCATCTTTTTGCATCTCATAAGCATTTACAGCTAAGCGAGATTCGTCCCAAATACGAATTGGTAAAGTATCCAAGTGTCCAAAAATTGGCAAGGAAATAAGCAGGGCAATAACGAAGTATTTTAAGCTACTTTTATAATTCCAATGTTGCATTTGGGTAATTGTTTATTGGGTTGATCAAGGTCTATGTATTGCCAAAATGAAAAGTTATAGGTTTTTTGTGTTTTAAGTGTTAGAACGATAAAAAGGCTAAAAAATTTAAAACCGAATAAAAGATTAGTTGTCTTAATTAACTTTCATCTTTAATTTATCTTCAACCAAAACGAACCGCCGTGTTTCTCCACATTTTTGGTGTTTTCATGTTTCCAGAAATCAGCGATAATTGCTGCTAATTCCTTGTTTTCAGAAACGTAATAATTGGCGAAAAGCGGTTGGTATTTTTCTGAATTTGCCAAAAGATACATCGCTAAACCATATTGTTCCGAGTAAAAACGGTCGCACATAAATTGCGGATAATCATAAGGAATGTAGATGTCGTGAATATGAACCACAACGCCTTTTTTCAAACGTGGCAATACTTCTAAGAAGAAAACAGTTGCGTCAGAATTGGGTAAAATGCGATGCGAATTATCGACAAAAAGAATGTCGTTTTCTTCCAATTCTTCCAACATTTTGAAATCGATTGCTTCAAACGGTTTGCGAATCACTTCATTGACCAACGAGTCGATTTCTGCACGCGGCTGCGGGTCAATGGAAGTAAAATGGGTGTTTAATTGTTGTTCTTTTTTTGCTTTAAACGCAATTTTTGTTGAGTTTCCAGAACCAATCTCTACGTATTTTTTGGGTTTCAATTCGGCAATCAAGGTGTAAAGCATCACCATGTCTAAACCTGGTAGAAACGAATTGTTCCATGCTGGATTTTTAGGGTCTTGTTCTAATTTCGCATCTTTGATTTGCCACAAATTCTCTTGGTATTTTGCCACCGCTTTCAAATAAGAAGCGTAGGTTTCATCTTGCTTTTGGGTAATTGCCAATAACTCCGGATGCGCTGGTTTTCCGTGTCCATAGCGCGGTGAAACGTCCACTTTGTATTCTAAATATACTTTTTGAAATTTGGGACTTAAAAACTTGTATAACGCTTTAATCATATTCTAAACGGAATTATTGCCCGACAAAGAAACGCATTTTTAAGCGATTCACGTCCTTCAAAAAAGTGTAGATTACCTACTTTTTTCTTTTTATACTTGCTGAATGAAATTAATCGCATTCGTTTTGGCGTTTTTCGGCGCTAATTATTTTGGCGGAAGTCTGTTTTCTCAGGTAACAAATACAGGATTGATGGACACCACCAGCGGTTTAAAAATTGGCAATGTTAGCCTTGGCGTATATATGGATGTGTACTATGGTTTTAATTTCAACCAGCCAAATTCCGGAGAAAACAATTATTTCGTTTCAGCTAATCAACACAATTCATTTCAAGTAAACCTTGCTTATTTGGATTTGAAATTCACGGATAAACGCGTTAGGGCAAGATTTACTCCCGCTTTTGGAACGTATATGAATGCAAATTATGCACAAGAAAAAGGAGCATTGAAATTTATTTTGGAGGGGAATATTGGCGTAAAACTTTTCAAGAAACACGATATTTGGTTAGATGCAGGCGTACTTGGGTCTCCATACACGAATGAAAGTGCTATTTCGAAAGATCATTTAATGTACAGTCGTAGTTTTTCGGCTGAAAATGTTCCTTACTATTTAAGTGGATTGAAATTGGCTGTTCCGATAAAGGAAAAAATTACTTTTTACGCTTATTTATTGAACGGATGGCAACAGATTTATGATCAAAATAAGCAAAAATCGCTCGGTACGCAGTTAGAAATTCGCCCAAATAAAAATAATTTGTTTAACTGGGACACCTACATTGGAAATGAAAAATCAAGTTTCAATCCGAATTATGGAATGCGCTATTTTTCTGATTTATATTGGATTTTTGAGAAAGGAAAATGGAAAGTGACTTCGTGCGCCTATTTGGGATTTCAAGAATACAAAACGATTTTTGGAGCAAAAGATGTCAAAATGTGGTGGCAGGCAAATCTCATTGGTCGGAGACAAATCAACGATAATTGGAGTATAAGTGGGAGAGTAGAATATTTCAATGATGCTCAAAATGCAATTATTCCTGTTCAAATTGGAAATTATCTAAATAACTCTTTCAAATGTTGGAGTTCTGGACTTTCAGCTGCATATAAATTTTCTGAGAAGTGCCTTTTCAGGGTAGAAGGGAGGTATTTTAAGGCAGCGAATGAAGCTTTTGAAAAGTCAAATGGAACAAGAGTTTCAGATGAATTTCAACTTTTCGCCAACCTTTCAATTTGGTTTTAAAAGAGAATTCTTGAAAATGCTTTTCTGCTAGTTTTCCCAAAACAGATTGATGCATTTTAAAAAGTCTTTAATTAGGGTCTGCTCACGTAGTATGCTTCACTTGAAAATTAGTGTATAATTGGGATAACAACAATAAAGATTCCTCCTTTCGAGAGGTAACTTTTTACAACAGCATAATTTGAAATGACAACCAAAAAAAAGATTCCTCCTTCCAATTGGAAAGACTCTTTCCTAATGGCGTCATGCGAAAATGCGGAGCATTTTCGCCATCCAAATTAACAAGAGAACTATCCGCCGCTTTTCATCGGTAGCAGTGACTTTATTAGAAGTTTAATCCAAGACCTAGATAAAATGTTCTACCTGTGCCGGGTAAAATACCAGGGCCTGGGTAGCCGCCTGCTCTGCGTGTTGCATAGACTTCATCCGTTAAGTTGTTTACGCCCGCTCTGAATTGATAGTTTTCTTTGAATTGATAGGTCATGTTGACATCAATAAGGCTGTATGCAGGAAGTTGTCCCGTTGTGAAACTACTGTTTGGCTCAACGGAGTTGATAGCATCTGTGTAAATCGCACTGACGTAATTGTACTGAATTGTTGCCATAAACCCCTTGTATCCGAGATTTAAACCTGTTCTTAATATGTGGTTTGGAGCGTTTTCTACTTTTTTGTCTTTGATACTTGTTAACGGGTCGCCTTGAATTGCTGGATTATCCCATCTTGTGTAACGCGCATCCACAAAAGCATAGTTAGAAAATAAACGAAGGCCAAAAGTGGAGGTTGGTCGTACCATTTTTACCAAATCTAATTCCATATAACTTTCTATTCCACGACTGCGAGAAGCGCCGATATTAGTTCTAAATGGTGCATTGTCCACCGTGATTGTTCCAATTCTATTGTCGTAAAAAAGATTGAAGGCACCAATATCAAATTTGAAAACGTTTTTGAAAAGTGACCCTCTGTATCCAAAATCAATATTGTATCCCGTTGCGTCTTTCAAATTTTGGTCAATGACATCTGTTGTTGCCGAAGGAGTGAGCTCAGAAAACAATACAGGTCTGAATCCTTGACTGAAATTAGCATACACATTTGAGGTTTTTGTGGTGCTATATTCTAAACCCAACCCAAACAAGATGATGTTTCTATCGCGCTGTTGCTCATTGATTTGACCCGTTGGCGATGTATTGATGTAACCTTCAGCAAAAGATCTTACAAGTTCGTAACGCACTCCAGGAGTGATGGCAAGTTTATCTGTGATTTTGAACATATTTTCCACGAAAGCAGCAAGGTTCTGCGTTTGAAAGGTTAGACTTCTACCAAAATCAAGACCGTTTTGTTGAGTGCTAATGTTTAAATCATAATTCATTCCAGTTGTGCCAATTCCAAGTTGATTTCGTGTGGTGTTGCCGTTATATAAACGCAAACCTGCTGATAAAGCAGATTTTTTACCCAAGAAATTATATTGGTGAATTCCTCTAATTTCGGCACCAAGGTTTTTGTAACTATCGGTATCTACCTGTCGCGGATTGTAGCTGCCAATAAGCGTGTTAATCGTATCTTCAACAGAAATTGGACGAAGGAACCCCACACTGTTTCTTTGTGCTAAAGTTCCAAAAACTTTCATCGTCAAACGCGTATCTGAATTGATAGTGTAATTCAAGCTGATTGCTCCAGAATTCCATGGAGTAGAAAACCAATTTCTTTCCCTGCTGGATTGTTGCCAATTGTCTGAAAACTGAGCATCTGTCAAACCCCCAGCTTGTTGACTCACGTAATTCATACGGCTATATTCCGCATTAATTTGTAGTTTTTCAGTGATGTCGTAAGTAAGTGAAATACTTCCCGTTTGAGTTTGATAGCGGCTGTTTTCGCGCCAACCTTCAGCACCTCTATGATGGATGTAGGCGTAATAACTGAATTTTTTGATTTTACCGCCAATAGCGTTGAAGGAATTGAATAAACCATAAGAACCTATCGTTTGCGCCATTTCAACAGAAACCGGTTTATTTCCTAAGCTTTTTTTGGTTACATAATTCAATAATCCACCAAACTGAGGCCCGTACTGCAAAGCACCTGCACCTCGAATAATTTCTATGCGTTCAAGTGCTTCAGAGGGAGGTGTGTAATAAGCCTCAGGGTAACCAAAAACTTCAGAGCTGATATCGTATCCATTTTGGCGAACATTAAACTCCCAAGAACGGTTCGGACTTAAGCCACGTGTAGCAATACCTGTTTGTATTCCAGAGCCATCGTTTTCCCAAATACTTAAACCTGGAACCTTTGAAAAAATTTGTCGCGAATTATTGGTTGATAAATCTCCTGTACTAGCACTAATAGCGATTACCTCATTTTTCTTTCCTGCTGTAATAGATGTACCGTGTAATTGAGGCAACCTAAGCATTTCTCCACGCCCAGGTTCAAGAATAACAATTTCTTTTAAATTACTGATTTTCAAAGAGTCTTGTGCATACCCAACAGAAAAACCTATACTTGATGCTAACAAAATTAAATGAGTGAAACGCATGTTAAACTTTTAAGGATTTTACAACTGCGAAATAACCAATCTTTACTGAGAGATGCAATACCACAAAAAAGGTATTTAGAATAATTCTAAATAATGTTTATTAGTGTTTAACATAAATGGGGAAGGGATTATTGATGCTAGATTTATGATGCTTGATTTTTGATGCTTGATGCTTGATTAAAATCTTTTTTCGAAGTGAGATTAGGTTTCCTCCGTCAGCTGACGGAGGACTAAGGTCTGACGACTCTGACGAGTATCAGA
>JBILQY010000254.1:0-4289 GCA_044372955.1 Crocinitomicaceae bacterium
AAATTGGCTAAATCCAATCCCAAAACTTTTAATTTGGTTTCGTCATTTTCTCTCTTAATTGCTTCAATTTCAATTTCCAATTGCATGATTTTTCTATCCAAAACATCTAATTCTTCTGGTTTGGAATTGATTTCCATACGCAATTTTGAAGCTGCTTCGTCGATTAAGTCAATCGCTTTATCGGGCAAATGACGGTCTGTGATATAACGTTGCGACAATTCCACCGCGGCAATAATCGCTGCATCTTTGATGATGACTTTGTGGTGATTCTCGTATTTATCTTTGATTCCACGTAAAATCGAAATCGCGTCTTCTGTGGTTGGTTCGTCCACTAAAACGGTCTGAAAACGACGCACCAAAGCTTTGTCTTTCTCGAAATATTTTTGGTATTCGTTCAAAGTTGTTGCACCTACTGCACGCAATTCGCCACGAGCCAAAGCTGGTTTCAAAATATTGGCAGCATCCATTGCGCCTTCTCCTCCACCTCCAGCGCCAACCAATGTATGGATTTCGTCGATGAACAAAATGATTTCGCCTTCCGCAGCAATGACTTCTTTCACCACTGATTTCAAGCGCTCTTCAAATTCTCCTTTGTATTTCGCACCAGCAATCAAAGCGCCCATATCCAAGGAATAAACGATTTTCGTTTTTAAGTTTTCTGGAACGTCGCCATCCACGATTCGGTGTGCAAGACCCTCTGCGATTGCTGTTTTACCAACGCCTGGTTCACCAATCAAAATCGGATTGTTTTTCGTTCTTCGCGTTAGAATTTGTAATACTCTTCTGATTTCATCGTCGCGTCCAATCACAGGATCTAATTTTCCAGCGGAAGCCAATTCGTTCAGGTTTTTCGCGTATTTCTCGAGCGATTTATAGGTTCCCTCCTGCCCTGCTGACGTTACTTTTTGTCCTTTTCGCAAGTCCATAATGGCATCTTTTAAAGTTGATTTTGTGATTTTATTGTCTTTCAGTAATTTCCCTGTACTGTCCGTTGCGTCTAATAAAGAATACAGCAACAATTCTAATGAAACGAATTCATCGCCGAAGTTTTTCAGTTCGCTCAAGGCATATTGCAACACGCGGTTACAAGCTTGCGAAAGGTAGATTTGTCCACCTGAAACTTTCGGATACGATTCAATAATTCGATCGACGGTTGCCTCAACAATCTTCGGATTAACGTTTAATTTTCCCATTAAATACGGGGTAACTTCTTGATCCACCAAAAAGATTCCTTTCAGCAAGTGACCTGTTTCTATGCTTTGATTTCCATTTGCTTCAGCCAAATTTTGTGCTTGCTGAATTGCTTCCTGTGCTTTTGTTGTGAATTTGTTTAAGTCCATAATTTGTGTGTTTCCTTTGCTTCGTCAAATGCTAAACCAATACTCCAAAAGTGCTCAAAATCAGACTTTTTGTCGGGTTGAAGCGGGGTTGGGTGACATTTTTTCCGAAAAGAAGAATATAATTGATAATCTGAAATAATTTTCTATCTTTGAGAAACAATGATCAACCAAGCTTACTTTTTTCTTAAATCCAATTAGATATTTTCTGTTCATAAATTTGAACTATTAAGTTTTAATCGTTTTTATGACTTTGAATGAACTGGTTGTGGGAAAGTGAATTTAAAAAATGAGTGGAAGTTGACGCAATTCGTAGATTTTGATGTTGTATGCCATTTTAGCAAAATCTTGTCAAAAATGATAATTTGAGAAAAAACAAAATTTTGAAGCAGAATACAAAACCTAAAATTTGTAACTTTAAAGAAATAGATATTTGAATGGCTATAACAAGCAGACATAGTTTAAAAAAAATAAAATCTCCTCTAAATTACATTGGTGGAAAAGCAAAAATATTAGACCAAATTTTGCCTTTATTTCCAAAAGAAATTGACAATTTTATTGATTTATTTGCTGGTGGATGTAACGTAGGAATTAACGTAAATGCCAACAAAATTTACTTCAACGACAACCTAACTTACTTAATAGAAATGTACCAAATATTTCAAGTAAACGACCTTGACACAACAATTTTACATATTGAAAACAGAATAAAAGAATTTGAACTTTCTCTAACAAACGAAGAGGGTTATAAAAAAATGAGAGCAAAATATAATGAACAAAAAAATCCTTTGGATTTATTTGTTCTTATTGCTTTTTCATTTAATCATCAGATTCGTTTTAACAATAATCATCAATTCAACAATCCTTTTGGACGAGAAAGAAGCAGTTTTAATGCTTCTATGAAACAAAATTTAGAAAAATTTATAATTAAATTAAAAGAAACAAATGTTTGCTTTTCTAATGTTTGTTTTAATAATTTTGATTTTACTTTTTTTGGCATTAACGATTTTGTTTATTGTGACCCACCTTATTTAATTACAACAGGAACGTATAATGATGGGAAAAGAGGTTTTAAAGGTTGGACTGAAAAGGAAGAAAAACAGCTCTTAAAAACTCTTGACAATTTAAATCACCAAAATATAAAATTTGCCCTTTCAAATGTTTTAGAACATAAAGGAAAATCAAATGACGTTTTGAAATCTTGGGTTTCTTGCAATCCCAATTATAAAATTAATTTTATTGATTTTCATTATTCGAATTCAAATTATCAAACTTTAGATAGAGATAAAAATGCAAGTATTGAGGTTCTCATAACTAATTATGTACCTCAAATTCCACAAAAAGTGAAAACTCTTTTTGATGATTTTAAATTTTAATGTTATATGAGGTATATCGGAAACAAAGAAAATTTACTTGACAAAATTTATCAAGTAATGAAATCTAAAAATATTCAAGGAAATTCATTTTTTGATTTTTTTGCTGGTACAACAAGTGTTGGACGGTTTTTTAAAAAATTAAATTATCAAATCTATTCATCTGATTTAATGTACTTTTCATATGTTTTGCAAAAAGCATATTTAGAAAACAATCAAGAATTAAACTTTGAAAAACTATTGAATAATATTAATTTTCAAAGTACAACACTTTTTGCTTCACCATTGCATATTATAGTTGAATATCTAAACCAAATTGAACCAGTTGAAGGATTTATCTCTCAAAATTATACACCTTGCGGAACATCTGAACTTGAAATTCCGCGAATGTATTATTCAGATGAAAATGGAAAAATAATTGATGCAATAAGACAAAAAATAGAAAGTTGGAAAAATGAAAATTTAATTTCCAAAAATGAATATTTCGTTTTGTTAGCTTGTTTAATTGAAACAGTACCGTTTTACGCTAACATTTCAGGAGTTTATGCAGCATTTCAAAAAAAATGGGACCCAAGAGCTATAAAAAAATTGATTTTACGACCTGTTGAAATTATTGTAAGCACCAATGATAATTTTACTTTTAATGAAAATTCAACAGACTTATTAAATCAAGTTGAAGCTGATATTTTTTATCTTGACCCACCATATAACCAACGTCAATACGCTCCAAATTATCATTTATTAGAAACTATTGCTAAATATGACAGCCCGAAAATTAAAGGTGTTGGAGGTTTAAGAGATTATCAAAATCAAAAATCAAAATTTTGCAATGCAAAAACAGCTTTACAAGAACTCGATAAAATTGCAGAAGAAGGGAAATTTAAAACTTTAATTTTGAGTTATAACACTGAAGGAATTATGAAACATGAAAACATAATTAATACATTAAAAAAATATGGAAAAGTTGATTTAGTTGAATTTGAATATTTACGTTTCAAAAGCAACAGTAACGGAGAAAGCAATATCAAAAAATTTATACACGAACAACTTTATATATTACAAAAAAATGTCTAAAAATCTTTGGTTCCTAACAGAGGAACGACCTAAAAAAAATGTACTTAAAACCATTTTTCAAAAATTTGCCTCAGATAACAGTTTTGCATATTTCATTGATGTAATTAGAATTTTACCAATATTAAAAGACAATCAATTCACCTTCACTTATGAAGTAACTGGTTTTCGCTGTAATAAAGTTGAAAAAGTTTATATCAAAACAGTCTCAGGAAATTCAAGTTTTACAGATTTCTTGATTTTTTATCAAAAAGATGAACCTACGCAAAAAGATGAACCTATTTACGCTATTGAAGAAACCAAAACTGACGACAAAGAGAGCAGAAATACAGGTGTTTATCAACGATGTAGTAAATTTGTTTTTATTGAAAGCTACTATCCTAAGGCAAAAAAAATTATGCTATATAACCTACAAATTGAACAAAAAAAAGTACCTACCTCAACTTATATATTTGGAACAAGGTTACTTTTAACAATAGGTGTAGAAATCATAGGAAAAGAATTAGAC
>JBILQY010000450.1:0-9496 GCA_044372955.1 Crocinitomicaceae bacterium
TTTGACAGCTGTAAACGATAAAATCGGACCAGTAAACAACACTTCGATTGCAGGACAATTTGCTTACATTATGCAATTGAATAGAAAATCAAAATTGTCGCTAGGTTTAAGTGGTGGTGTGAATATTCTACAAGCTGATTTGAATAGTTTGGGTTTAGACCAACAAAATGACCCCGCTTTTCAGAATAATTTATCGAATCGAGTAACACCTAATTTTGGTTTCGGCGCTTATTATTCAAGAGAACGTTTTTATGTTGGGGTTTCTACTCCGAACTTGGTTCAAAATCAATATGCAACAATCAATACGGTAAATGGAACAACCTTAATTGGGAAGTCGCAACGCCATTATTTCTTAATTGCAGGAGCAGTTTTTAACTTGACACCAAATGTGGCTTTTAAACCAACAACACTAGTAAAAGTTACAGCAAATGCACCGGTTCAAGCGGATGTTACAGGTTCTTTCATCATTCACCAACGCTTTCTTTTGGGAGCGATGTACCGTACAGGTGATGCGTTTGGTGCTTTGGTTGGCTTTGATATAACTGATCAATTTCACCTTGGATATTCTTACGATTGGTCGTATGGTTTACGTTCAAACAAGTACAATCAAGGTAGCCATGAAGTTGTATTAAGATACGATTTTGTATTCAAAGGAAAAAAACAAATTCATTCTCCTCGCTACTTTTAATTTAACCTAAACCCAAACAAATGAAAAATATATTAATCGGTTGCGCCTTATTTTTAGGAACAACCACCGCTTTCTCGCAAGAGATTACAAGCAAAGAAAAAAAAGGCGACAAACAGTATTTCCTTTATAACTATGACGAAGCTGTTGCTGCTTACAATAGTTCAAAAACCTTGAGTGTTCAGGCGCGCAGAAGATTAGCTGAAAGTCATGCTAAAATGGGAAATTTCAAAGATGCTGAGGTTGGTTATTCGTACCTTGTGAACGATCAAAGTGCTGTGATTACTGAAGATTATTTCAATTATGCAATGGTTCTTAAAAGCGCAAGTCGTGATGATGATTATGCACTTTGGATGAATAAATTCGTTTCAGTTGCTCCTTCAGATTTGAGATCAAAAAGCTATGTTGCAAACAGTCCTGACTACCAAAAACTTTCAACTGACACAAAAAAGTATAAGATCAAAAGTTTAGAAATGAATAGCGATTCACAAGATTATGGAACTGCTTTTTACAAGGACGGAATTGTCTTCACATCAACGAAAGAACCTGTGAAATTGGTAAAACGAACAGATAATTGGACAGGATTGCCTTATTCTGCAATTTACCAAGCGAAAGTTGAAAACAGTCAATTTACTGATGTCAAGTATTTAGACAAAAAACTAAATAGTAAAATGCACGATGGTCCAGCAAGTTTCAATGCGGATGGTACGAAAATGGCGTTTACAACCAATAATCCAAAAGATAAATCGAAAGATCGAATCGTTGAATTACAGATTTTTACGTCCACTTTCGAAAACGGAAAATGGTCGAAACCAGTAGCTTTTAAGTATAACAATACAGAATATTCAACTGGTCAACCTCATTTGTCAGCTGATGGAAAAACGATGTATTTCACAAGTGATATGCCTGGCGGATTTGGAGGAACAGATTTGTACGTTTCAACTTTAAGCGCAACAAATGATTGGACAACACCTGTGAATTTAGGTGAAAGAATCAACACGGAAAGTGATGAAATGTTTGCGTTTTTTGAAGAAAGCAATGACCAATTATTCTTTGCTTCTAACGGACATTTTGGATTAGGAGGTTTAGATATTTTGACTACTTACAAAATGAATAATCAATTTGGAGTTGCAAAAAACATTGGAAGTCCATTCAATACAGCTGAAAATGACTTTGCATACATTGTTAATCCAACAACGAAATCAGGGTTCATATCTTCCAATCGATTCAATGGAAAAGGCAGTTCTGATATTTATTCTTTTTCGTTGATGGAGGATGCTATTTTAGACAAACAAATTATTGGAATCACGATGAATACGCAAGGTGAATTTATTGGTGAAACGTTCGTTGTGTTGCAAGATTCAACTGGAAAAGGATTAGATTCATTGACATCTGATGCAACTGGCGCTTTTAGTTTTGAAGTTGAAAATGACAGAAACTATATTTTGAAAGGAACAAAAAATCAATTCTCTGAAGGACAAACAAAAACAAGTTCTTTCGGCTTAGAAGAGAAAATTGTGGCAGACATTATCTTAGTTCAAAAAGATATTGCAACAGTAATTGTAACTGAAGTTGTGGAAGCAATTATTCAAGACACCACTAAAAATGTTGACCCAAAAGACATACTTAATCAAAATGAGGCTATTGGGAAAATCATGGCATTGAAACCAATTTACTACGTTTTCGATAAAGTGGATATCACAAAAGAGGCTGCAATTGAATTGAATCAGATTGTGAAAATTATGAACAAGTTTCCGAATTTAGAGATTGAATTGGCATCGTACACAGATTGTAGAGGTTCAATTCATTACAACGATTCATTGTCTCAGTTACGTGCAAAAACATGTATTGATTACATTCAAAAGCGCATTACAACACCTCAACGTATCTATGGAAATGGATATGGCGAATCTAATTTAGCAAACGCTTGTGCTTGTGAGGGTGAAACAGAATCACCTTGTTCAGAGAACGAACATAGACAAAATCGTAGAACAGAGTTTATTATCAAAAAATGATTCTACAGTAGGCAAAAGGGAAGCGAATATTCGAAAGGATGTTCGCTTTTTTTGTGTTTTGATTTCAATTGTAAAAACTTATAGTGCTTGAAAGATTGCCACAGATGCACGGATAAAAATTCTCAAATGAGTTACACAATGCTTAAATATTACCACAGATGCACGGATTAATTTCTGTTAAGACAAGCCATAATGCTTAAAAAGAATGTCAAAGATACACGGATTAATTTCTGTTAGGACAAACCATAATGTTTAAAAAAAGAATGCCAAAGATGCACGGATAATGCTTTTTCAATTCAAACCAATTAACTTAAATAGCGAGTTAAAAGCTAACATATAAATTAATGTTTTTCATCTGTGCATTTGTGGCAATTTCCTTGATAATTTGCTTAATTAACAAGTCTTTTATAATACAATTTACTCTCCCCAAAATTTACCAATAAACCTAATTCATTGTTAGAAACTTTTAAATAGTTAATAGTTTGAGAGATGTGTTCGTTTATAATTGTATTAACCGCTTTTACTTCCAAAATTATTTCATCAAATATTACAAAGTCAGCATAGAACTTATGGGGTAAAATAACTTCCTTGTATTTGACAATATATTCCTTTTCTCTTTTAAAGGGTATTCCTGCATTTTTAAATTCCCATTCTAAAGCATCTTTGTAAACTATTTCGGAAAATCCTTTTCCAAGAATGCTGTGTACTTCCATACAGATTCCAATTATTGCATAGCTTTGCTCACTGTTGATTAATCTTTCCATTCGTTTTATTTTTAGGCTTTTTACCTAAATTTAGTAAAAAATAGTGTTTGAATAAAAGTTTTTAAAGGAAAAAAAGTTCAAATCTCGATTTAATTTAAATTGAATGGTCTCATATTTACCAGTTTTTGATTTTATTCGCAGAAATAGAGGCTATTATGAGTCTATTGAATAAGTTCTCACCGAAGTACCTTCTATTCAATCGATAACAAAATTCATTAAGATACGCTTGTAGATATTCACTTTTCATCATATGATATATTCCTAAAAGTGTTCTTTTAGCGTTTGAAATAGTAATGTGAACCCATTTCAATGTAGATTTAGTAGTTTGTTTATCAGACTTATAGCTAATGTGGCAGTCAAATAATTTTTTAAAGTCTTCATAGCTTGTACTTTTATCTGTAATTAAAATACTTTCTTTTTCTATATCTTCCCTAACAACTTCATTCAAGCTTTTTGAAGTATGATTATCAAGTGCTTTCATCTTTGCGTAACGGAAATGTGAGCTTTTCTCTCCAGTTTCTATAATTTCTAAAGGGGTTGATTCTGCCATAACTGCTACGTTCTTTTTACGTTGACTTCCTCTTCCTCGTTTAAGTTTTTGATTTTCAGCATTTGTATGAGTAAAATATCCTTCATCCATTTCAATAGCTCCAGATAGTTTGTATAAATCTTCACGTTGCCCCATTGCGTCTCTTAACCGATGCATTAAAACCCAAATAGTTCGGTATCTTTTATGTGATAATTGTCTTTGCATTTCTTTAGCGGAAAATCCCTTTTTAGTCATAGTCATCAGTGACATACACAGATAAAATTTATGAAAACTAATCTTCGTTTTATGCATAATGGTTCCTGAGCGAAGACCTGTCCTAAAATTACATTTTGAACATTGCCATTGCCATTTTGCTTGTAACCAATATTGTTTAGAACAACCACATTTAACACAAAACACACCAGATTGCTCTCTAAATTCTTTAAAATGCAGCTTACATTTTACCTCATTTGGGAAATCTTGCATAAACTCAAATACTTTCATAATCGATTTTTCTGCAAAGTTCTATGCTTTGAACATAATCTATTTACGTTTTACTGGTATAAGTGAGACTATTCAATTAATTTAATCTAGAATAACTTCAATGGTAATTGTGTAATAAACCTAATAATGCTAAAAAAAAGTTGCCACAGATGCACGGATTAATTTCCTGTAAACCAACCATAATGCTTAAAAGATTGCCACAGATGCACGGATTAATTTCCTGTAAACCAACCATAATGCTTAAAAGATTGCCACAGATGCACGGATAAAGATTATTTAACGATTAACCATAATGCTTAAAAAATTCCACGGATGCACGGATTAATTTCTGTTACGACAAACTATAATGTTTAAAAAATGCCACGGATGCACGGATAAAGATTATTTAACGATTAACCATAATGCTTAAAAGATTGCCACAGATGCACGGATAAAGGTTATTTAACAATTAACCATAATACTTAAAAAACGCCACGGATGCACGGATAAAGATTATTTAACGAGTTACTGTAATGCTTAAAAAGGATTTCTCCGTTTAGTAAAAGTAATTGTTTGAATACCATTTTTTCCTCTGTGCATCCGTGGCAATTTCCCAATTAAACCATCATTCTCTTCCTTGTCTCCACCTTTTAAGTTCCGACTTGATGCGTTTGTCATTTAAACGTTTTTCCTTTACTGCTTTTGGAATTTTAGTTGCTTTGCGTTCTTTTCGAACCAAGAAACAATTCGTAATCAACAAATTAAACTTCTCTAAAGCGATTTTCTTATTTTTCAATTGCGTTCGTTCTGTTTGCGAAACGACTTGAAGTATACCTTCCGAATTGATTTTACTTGCTAACTTCAACTGAATGATTTCACGTTGGTTTTCGTCCAACAATTTTGAATTCACAACATCAAACTCTAACAAAACTTTAGTAGAAACTTTATTGACATTTTGTCCACCACTACCACCACTGCGACTTGTTTTAAAGCTTAATTCTGCATGTAATTGGTGTAAGTCTGGTTTCATAAGGTAAAAGTAAAGAAATTTATTAGCGTTCGTCTGTAAACAAGAATGAAAGTTCTAAAAAGCGCTTCAAGTAAAAATTTTCACTCTTCGTTTTTCACTTTTATCCCGATAGCTATGAGGACTTCACTCGACTTTCATCTTTCACTCCACCGCGGCGGATCAGTTTTCAGTTCCCCTTAAGTTTTCAGTTGTTCACTTTTAATTCTTAACTCTTCACTTTTAACTTTCATTCTGCATTCTCAATTCTACATTTAAAATAAGTAATTTCACACCCTCAACAAAAAATGGAGCTTTCACAACTACTTAAGACCTTTCAAAACTTAAAGCAAGTCGATCAAACGGCAGCCGCTTTGAGCAAGGCAAACGCACGTGTTCACTGGAAAGGAAATGTCGGTTCGTCGCGCAGTTTAGCCGCAGTATCGGTAGCACAACAGTTGCCAAGTCACCAATTGTTTATTCTCAACGACAAAGAAGAGGCCGCCTATTTCCTCAACGATTTAGAAGGACTTTTCCCCGACGATAAACGCATTTTGTTTTACCCAGCTTCGTACCGTGTTCCTTATCAATTGGAGGAAACGGACAATGCCAATGTGGTGACACGCGCTGAGGTGCTGGAACGTATTGCCAATGGTTCAAATACGTGGATTGTGACGTATCCTGAAGCACTTTTCGAGAAAATTCCAACGAAGAAAAAACTCGTTGAAAACACCTTGCGCGTTGAAGTTGGAAAAACGTATTCCATCGATTTTATCAATGAATTGTTGCTGGAATATCACTTTGACCGTGTTGATTTTGTGTATGAACCGGGACAATTTTCCATTCGTGGAGGAATCGTAGATGTGTTTTCGTATGCCAATGATTTTCCGTTTAGAATTGAGTTTTTTGGCGATGAGGTTGAATCCATTCGAACCTTTGATGCCGCTACGCAAATATCGATTACCACTCATAATTTCTTCAACGTCATTCCAAACATTCAAGGACAAATGACCTTGGAAGGAGTCGCTTCGTTGTTTGAATTCATTGGAAAAGCAACAACAGTTTGGATCAGTTCTTACGAGCGATTGACCACGATTTTGGAACGTGAGTACGACAAATCAGTTGAGATTTACACCAAACTTTCTAACAATGTCAAACGCACTTTGCCTTCGGATTTATACGTGCATCCAAGTGAATTGAAAAAGACCTTTGACAATTACCCAAGCGTCGAGTGGGGACCTGATTACCATTTCAAAGCAAGCGAAACCATCACCTTTGATTTTCAAGCGCAGCCAACGTTCAACAAGAATTTTGATATGCTGAAAACGGATTTATTGGCAAGACAAAAGTCGGGTTCGCAAAACTTGATTTTTTCCAATCAGCCACAGCAAATCGAACGTTTGTATCAGATTTTTGAAGACATCGGCGGCGAAGTGGAATTTTCACCGATGAACCTCGCTTTACACGAAGGATTCATTGTGCCAGAACTGAAATTGGTGTGTTATACCGACCATCAAATCTTTGAGCGCTATCACCGTTTCCGTTTGAAAGAAGGTTTCCGACAAGCAAAACAAGCGCTGACTTTAAAGGAAATTTACAACCTTCAAAAAGGCGATTACGTGACGCACATCGATCATGGAGTTGGACAATTTTCGGGTTTAGAAACAATAGATGTCAACGGAAAACCACAAGAAGCAATTCGTTTGGTTTACAAAGATGGCGACGTGTTGTACGTTGGAATTCACTCCTTGCACCGCATTTCAAAATTCACAGGAAAAGACGGTTCCGTTCCGAAAATGAATAAATTGGGTACACAAACGTGGAGTACCTTAAAAAATAAAACGAAGAAGAAAATCAAGGAATTAGCCTTCGATTTGATTCAATTATACGCCAAACGCAGAAGTCAGCCGGGCTTTGCTTTTACGCCTGATACGTATTTGCAAAACGAGTTGGAAGCATCGTTTATGTACGAAGATACGCCCGACCAAAACAAAGCAACACAAGATGTGAAAAAGGACATGGAAGCTTCCCGTCCGATGGATCGATTGGTCTGCGGAGACGTTGGTTTTGGTAAAACAGAAGTGGCGATGCGTGCAGCGTTTAAAGCTGTTACGGATAGCAAACAAGTGGCAGTTTTGGTGCCGACAACGATTTTATCCATGCAACATTACCGCAGTTTCAAAGAGCGATTGAAAGATTTTCCGTGTACAGTGGACTACATTAATCGTTTTAAAAGTGCCAAAGACACGACCGAAACTTTGAAAAAATTAGCCAACGGCGAAATTGATATTTTGGTAGGAACGCATGCCATTGTTGCCAATCGTGTCAAATTCAAAGACTTAGGTTTGATGATTATCGACGAAGAGCAGAAATTTGGCGTTGCTGTAAAAGATAAATTGAAAACGATTCGTACATCGGTTGATACATTGACCTTGACTGCAACTCCGATTCCAAGAACTTTGCAGTTTTCGTTGATGGGTGCACGCGATTTGAGCATTATCAACACGCCACCGCCGAACCGTCAACCTGTTTTGACTGAAATCGTTTCTTTCGATGAAGAACTGTTGCGCGATGCCATTTCGTATGAAGTAACGCGAGGTGGACAAGTCTTTTTTGTCAACAATCGTCTTTCGAATATCCGTGAGATTTCGGGAATGATTTCGCGTTTGTGTCCCGGCGTTCGCGTGGGAATTGGCCACGGACAAATGGACGGAAAGCAGTTGGAAAAAGTGATGTTGGATTTCATCGAAGGACGTTACGATGTCTTGTTGGCGACGACGATTATCGAATCGGGAATTGATATTTCCAACGCAAATACCATTATCATCAACGACGCACAAAACTTCGGATTGAGTGATTTACATCAGTTACGAGGTAGAGTAGGGCGAAGCAATAAAAAAGGATTCTGTTACTTGATTGCGCCGAAATTCAGTGTGATGACTTCCGAGGCACGCAAGCGTTTGGAGGCTTTGGTTCAGTTCTCGGATTTAGGTTCAGGATTCAACATTGCGATGAAAGATTTGGACATTCGTGGGGCAGGAAATATGTTGGGTGGCGAACAAAGCGGATTCATTTCTGAAATTGGCTTTGAGATGTACCAAAAAATCCTCAACGAAGCGATGCAGGAATTGCGCGAAAGCGAGTTCAAAGAATTATTCGACGACCGCCAGACCGATTCGTTCCATTCGTTTGTGCAAGATTGCATTTTCGAAACCGATATGGAAGTCCGAATTCCAGACAATTACGTGAACAACGTTGCCGAGCGTTTGAGTTTGTACCAAGAATTAGACAACTTGAAAAACCAAGAAGAATTGGAAGCATTCGCTGTGCGTCTGAAAGACCGTTTTGGTCCCGTTCCGAAGGAAGTGAAAGAATTGCTGTTCTCGTTCCAGTTGCGTTGGTTGGCTCAAAACATGGGCTTGGAGCGTTTGGTAATTAAATCTGGAAAGTTGGTCGGTTATTTCATTGCCAATCCACAATCGCCGTTTTTTGAAACTGAAACCTTCACCACACTTTTGAACCGCATCATGACCATCGGACAAGGTTACCGCTTGGTACAACAAAACGAAAAATTACGCTTGGTGATTGAGCCGGTGAAACACATCAAAGATGCTTTTGAGAAATTGGGGGTTTTGGTGGGGTAGGAAAATAAATAAAAATTAACTTAATATTGTTAGATTTTGAGAATGGTTACAATACTTATCTTTCGACTATTTTTAAAATTCCAATATTGCTCTACAAGTTGATTTGATATTGTATTCTTTTGTTTTTTATTCTAACCTCTAATTCTTCTAAGGTTTGTAAGGAAAATGAAGAACCTTTTTCATTCATACTAACAAAACAAAATCTGAACCTATCACCAAGTATTTTACCAAAATTGAATTCATTTTCAGTGGCTCCAAAAAAGAATCCTTTAGGGTTTTCAGGTAAATATTTTTTTGTTGTTTTCAATTCAACTAGAATAATATCTTCTAAATAAGTTTCAAGGAAATTCGAGTTTACTTCTTTACACAC
>JBILQY010000078.1:0-9495 GCA_044372955.1 Crocinitomicaceae bacterium
TTCACAATACATCATTGATAAATCTTCTAGTTCCGTTTTAATGGAATACAATCCCAAACGATGGGCGAGGGGAGCGTATAAAAATTTTGTTTCAGATGCGATTTTCAATTGCTTGTCAGCACGCATACTTCCAAGTGTACGCATGTTGTGTAAACGATCCGCCAACTTAATTAGAACAACACGTAAATCATCTGAAATCGTTAGAATCATCTTACGGAAATTCTCCGCTTGAATGGAAGCATTTTCGTCAAAAACTTCAGGGATTTTGGTCAATCCATCAATAATCAATCGCACTCGTGGACCAAATAAATCCTCAACATCTTCTAATGTGATGTGCGTGTCTTCAACCGTATCGTGTAACAATGCACAAACTACAGCTGTGGCACCCAATCCCATTTCTTCTGCACAAATTCTTGCAACGGCAATTGGATGATAAATATATGGTTCTCCAGATTTGCGACGCATGTCTTTGTGAGCTTCCAAAGCCATGTCAAACGCTTTGCGAATCAAGGTTGTGTCTTCTCGCGTTCTATTTTTTAATGCACGTAATAAACCTTTAAACGCATTTAGAATTTCTTTGCGTTCTTGCTCTAAATCGATTTTAACTTCAGGTTTATATTCCAACATAGTTTATTTAGCTGCTAATAATTTTGCTTTCACTTCTCCAAATCCAATGCGAACACCATTCGCTTCACAGTGACCACGCATAATTACTGTGTCGCCATCTAAAATAAATCTACGTTCGGTTCCGTCGTTCATTTTCAATGGTTTTGTTCCTTTCCAACACAATTCTAACATTGAACCATAAGAATCTTCAGTTGGCCCTGAAATAGTTCCAGAACCCATCAAATCTCCTGAGCGAACATTGCAACCGTTTACTGTATGATGCGCTAATTGTTGTGCCATATTCCAATACATATACTTGAAATTGGAATTAGAAATCACTGTTTCAGCTGTGTTTTCAGGTTGAATTGCAACTTGTAAGTTAATATCGTATGATTTTTTTCCTTCAAATTCTAAGTATGAAAGCACTTTCGGTTCTTGATTCGGTGTTTCAACGGCATAAGGTTGCAAAGCGTCTAAAGTTACAATCCAAGCCGACATTGACGAAGCAAAGTTTTTCGCTAAGAAAGGCCCTAGTGGAACATATTCCCATTTTTGAATGTCACGTGCCGACCAATCGTTGAACAAACACAAACCAAAAATATACTCATCTGCTTCAGCTGTTGAAATCGAATCTCCAAGCGGTTTTCCATCAAATGTTATGAATCCCATTTCCAACTCAAAATCAACTTGACGTGAAGGCGCAAAAATCGGATCTTCGTTGTCGTTTGGTTTAATTTGACCTTTCGGACGGTGAATATTTTGACCAGAAAGAATCACAGACGAAGCGCGACCGTGGTAACCTACAGGAATCCACAACCAGTTTGGCAATAAAGCATTTGCAGGGTCACGGAACATAATTCCAACGTTTGTTGCGTGTTCTTTACTTGAATAAAAATCGGTATAATCGCCAATTTGAACCGGCATACACATTTCAACACTGTTTGCATCAATCAAAACCTGATCTGCATGGTGTTGATTTTTTTGTAAATCCGTAAAATCAGCATCCAATAATTTTGAAATACGATTGCGCAATTGACGTACAGCCAACTTTCCTTTTTTCATCATTGGATTCAAGTATTCACTATCGAAATCACTCAATTCGAAAGGTAAATTCTCTAAATATCCAAGAACGAATAATGTTTTCAAATCCAAAACACTATCGCCAATTCTTACGCCGACACGCGGCGTTAAATTCGCTGTTTTAAAAATACCAAAAGGTAAATTTTGAATCGAAAAATCACTGTTTTCAGGTACTGCTACCCAAGATTTTAATGCGGGGTTATTTGCTGCTATCATATTAATTGCGAGTTTTTAATTGCTAGTTGCGAACGTAATAATTACAAATAGCAACGCTTTTTTGTCGTTTGCAATTCGCAATTATTGAGTTTGCAATTATTTTTTATACGTTAAACCTAAAGTGCATAATATCACCATCTTCAACAACGTATTCTTTTCCTTCGACTTTGAATTTCCCAGCTTCTTTCACTGCTGCTTCAGAACCGTAAGTTGTAAAATCGTTATATTTCATTACTTCTGCACGAATGAATCCTTTTTCAAAATCGGTATGAATTACACCAGCTGCTTGAGGTGCAGTCATTCCTTTGCGAATGGTCCACGCACGCACTTCTTTTACTCCAGCTGTAAAATAAGTATATAAATTCAATAAGTAATAAGCCGAACGAATCAAGCGATTAACTCCAGGCTCATCCAAACCAAGTTCGTCCAAGAACATTTTGCGTTCTTCATACGTCTCTAATTCTGTAATATCAGCTTCGATTTTTGCACCGATTACCAATACTTCAGCATTTTCGTGTGCAACAGCAGCTCTTACCTCGTCCACGTAATGATTTCCAGTTTTCACAGAATCTTCATCAACGTTACAAACATACATAACTGGTTTTGAAGTGATTAAATTGAATCTATGAATGATATCTCTTTCTTCTTGCGTGAAATCAAGACCGCGAGCAGAAATTCCTTTTTCTAAACCATCTTTGATTTTTATTGCCAATTCATTTTCCTTTATTGCGTCTTTATCTCCCGATTTAAGAACGCGAGCCAAACTTGCAATTTTCTTTTCGATAGTATCTAAGTCTTTCAATTGCAATTCTATGTCGATAATTTCTTTGTCGCGAATTGGGTTTACGCTACCGTCAACGTGAATGATATTTCCATCGTCGAAGCAACGTAATACGTGTAAAATAGCATCAGTTTCGCGGATGTTTGCCAAGAATTGATTACCTAAACCTTCACCCTTCGATGCACCTTTCACCAAACCTGCGATGTCTACAATCTCCATTGTAGTTGGCATCACGCGCTCAGGATTCACAATTGCCTCTAGTTTTTCCAATCTTGGATCGGGTACAGAAATCGTTCCGATGTTGGGTTCAATCGTACAAAAAGGAAAGTTTGCAGACTGCGCTTTTGCATTCGACAAACAGTTGAATAAAGTTGATTTCCCCACGTTTGGTAATCCAACAATTCCACATTTTAAAGCCATCTAATTCGTTTTTCTTACAAAGATAATAGAATGGTTAATTTTTGGAAGTTCTGTAGCTATTTATGTTGGATGAAAGAAAGAATTAAAGTTTTTTGGCGCCTAATCCTTCCGCCGAGGCGGATTTTGCTATATCTCCGACAAGTTTTGAAAAAAAAATGTCGGAGGACGTGTGCGACCACTGGCGTATGCCGCTGCTATCAGGGGCGTTTGGCTTTATAGTTCGCAGGATTATTTTTGATGTATCTTGAGATATTTAGAAAAGCGAGTTCGTCTCGGATTATTATTTCGTAATAGTTGCGTTGCCAGATTTTATAGTTTAATTTTTTTATAATAGCCATTGGGGCGAATTCCGTTGGAGCGAAGTGCAATTCGCCCCAACTAGAATTCCCCGAAGACGAAAAAATCTTATCCTTTATCCTTTTTATCGTAGCGATTTTAAAGCCCCGAATAAAAGCCCCGATAGTCTGTGAAGGAGATTTAAAAGCTCCGATTTGATTATTTGGATTCTCTGAAAAAAGTATTTCAATTATTCCATGAATGTGGTCTGGCATGATGATATGTGCATGAAGTTTGCAGTTTTGGCGGATGTTCGCTGTGTTTAGCCATTCTTCGTTTGCGATTCGTCCAAAATCGTTTAAAATCATTTTTCCATCGATGATTTCTCCGAAAATTTTGGCTTTATCTTCGCAGCAAATAGTTATGAAATAGAATCCTTCTTTTGAATAGTCGTAGCCTTTTAATCTAATGGATTTTCGATGATGTTTTTGTGGGTTAAATTGAATCATTTTAGCTTTTTTCCTCTTGAATTTAAGAAAAAAGTTGATTTGATAAAAGTAAAATTCAAAAAAAATAGTTGTAATGTATTAGATTTTATCTCAATTTTCTAATCCAATTTTATTTTATCGTCTGCATTTTTTGCACCATCCCAGGAATGATAAATTTTGGAAAAAAGGGAAGAATAAATCGCAATAGCACGTTTAAAACAGGGTCTGAAATACAAATCACTTTTCCCTTTTCCATCGCACGATAACCTTTTTCAGCTGTTGATTTAGCACTTGCAGCTTTCTCAAATAAATTTCCACCAGTCATTCCAGCTGTTTTTTCAAATTCTGTTTTTACAGGACCTGGACAAAGTGCAGTTACGCTTATATTATGAGGTTTTAACTCGTGTGCAAGTGCTTCGCTAAACGAGACTACAAATGCCTTTGTGGCAAAGTAAGTAGCTTGCAAAGGACCTGGTAAGAATCCAGCCGTACTCGCTGTATTTAAGATTTTACCTGATTTTCTTTTTTTCATGTCTTGCAAAAACAAATGACTCAATTCTACCAATGAGCTGACATTCAAATCAATCATTTCTAAATCTTTATCAATTGGTCGATCTACAAAAAAACCGTGACCTCCAAAACCAGCATTGTTGAACAAATAATCAACCTCAAGTTGGTTTGATTTTGTAAATTCATAAACTTCTTTTGCAGCGTTTTTACTGGTTAAATCTTTTACAAAAATCCAAACTTTGATAGCGTGTTTTTCTTCCAATTCTTTTTTTAAGGTTTCAAGTTCATCAGAACGTCTTGCAACAAGTATTAAATCTCCATTTTTACTAGCATGAATTCGAGCTAATTCTTTACCAATTCCGCTTGAAGCTCCCGTTATTAAGGCTAATTTTTTCATTTAGGTTCGTTTTGAGCGATAAAAATACATAATGTTCGAAGGAAAGAGTGATTATTTATCGAAAATCAAAAAGATGAAAAGGAATACAATTATTATTTATTATCGACGTTATTGAGCCATGCGTTTTTTAATTTTCACCTTATTGTTTCTTCCAATTTTTGTGACGGCTCAATCGTCTGTTGGTTCGAATGGTTTTGCTTTTGTAAATGGTAATTATTCTGCTAGAAGTTTAGGAATGGGAGGAAAAACTATTAGTATCAGCGACAATGATTTGAGTTTGGCGAATGATAACCCAGCAATTTTGAATGAAAAAATGAATGGAATGATTCAAGTAAATCAAGGTTTGTTGCCTGCTGGAATCAATTTTGGTGCGGTTAATTATGCGATAAAAACGAAAATCGGTGTTTTTGCACCTTCCATCAAATATGTAAATTATGGAAAATTCACTGAAACAGATGAAACAGGTCGAGTATTAGGTAATTTTTCTGCAACTGACTTCAGCGTCGGGACAAATTTTGGAAGAAGTCTCAATAAAGTCATTCATTTAGGCGCTAACTTTCAATTTTTAGGTTCAAATTTAGATACATACAGTGCTTACGGTATGAGTTTAGGTTTTGGTGTGTTAATGACGCATCCCAACGAATTGATTTCTGGCGGATTAGCGGTTAGAAACATTGGTTTCGTATTCAAAGAATATACAAGCAATGCAAAAACTTCTTTGCCAATTGATGTTCAAGCGGCTTTTTCTTTTAAACTCAAACATGCACCGTTTCGTTTTTCTATTTTGGGACACCACCTCAATCAGTGGAATATTGTGTATCAAGACCCAACGTTGAAACCAACTTTTGATGCTTTAACCGGCGATACCATTCCTGTTCCTGTTGCTGGTTTTGGTGAAAAATTAGCTAATCATTTTAATTTTCAAGTAGAGCTATTGGCTTCAAAATCTGTGCAGATTCGTGCCGGTTTTGATTACCACAGAAGACAACAACTAAAACTAATCGACCGTCCAGGTTTGGCTGGTTTTTCGTTTGGAGTTGGGATGAAATTCAAAAAAATCCAATTAGATTACGGATTCATGGTGTTTTCCAAAGCGGGACAAAATCACTCCATTGGAATTTCAACTCAAATAAGTGATTGGTTGAAGAAGAAAAGTTAATACGTCAATAAAATCTCAGTTGTGTCAAAAGCAACTGTTGTAGCTTCTTTCAATCCTTGAATACTTGTATTCACTACCCAGTAATAAATTGAGTAAGGCGTATTTCCTTTATTGATGCAATAAAAAGTTGTGTCCAAAGCACCGTAATAGTTTTGTTCTACACTTGGACAACATTCCGCACAGCCCTGATAACCAGCTTGTTTTATGTATCTTAAATGGTCATTATTCGTTGGTGAATTATTAATGATTCGAATTGCAGCCCACGATTTAGCTTCTGTCGAAAAATTTCTAAGGTTTTCGTTTTCTAAACTCAGCTCAGAATAAAAAATACTTTCTTCAATCGAGAAATAGTTTAGTTTCGTGATTTTAACAACGTATTTTTCCATCTTTTCACGCGGAAAACTTACATTATAATTTCCATCAGCACCTAAAACAATTGTTTCAATCAATACTTCGCTTGTTGTACCAATAGGCACTTTGTAAATTTTCATTTCTGCACCTTCAAGTCCTGTGTTGAAAGTCAAATCGCTCACTTTTCCTTTGAGCACGAAGTTTCCTGTTCCTTTTTCACACGAATAAGTAAATGCAATCAGAGCTAATATGAAAAGTAGTTTTTTCATCAAGAAATATAATTTTGAAAGACTTTTAATTTTTCTTTTGGTACGAAGAAATAATCACCTTCTTCTTTTTGAACGCCTTCTTCCGACACAAAGTGTGCGTCGCAAATACCAAATTGAAGGTAATCTAATTCCAAAAACAAATCCAGTAATTGCTTTTTGTTTTCCTCAGAAATTTCCAATTGAACGAAAGGACGTTGGGTAGCTATTATAGGCTTAATTTCCTCAAAAACAATTCCTTCATATCCTTCAATGTCACATTTTATGTAGTTGATTTTTGGGATTTTACCAATGAATTCCCTTGCTTTTACAATTTTTACATCTTGCGTTTTATGCATTTTTTTCTCTTCTTCCGAATGCGCGATATGTGGCAAACCTGTGCGAATAAAACCATCTGATTCAGGCATTACCATCGTAATTACACCTTCTTCTTTTCCAAGCGCAACATTGTGGATTTCAACATTGTTTTTATTTCCTAGAAAGTGGCGTAAAACCCCGTAAAAAGCTGGTACAGGCTCAATTGCGATCACTTTTCCATTAGGTGTAAGTCGTGCAAAATTCTTAGCAAAATAACCAAGATTTGCTCCAATGTCTACTACAACAAAATCTTTTTGAATGATTTTTTTAATGGCATAATGGTACTTGAAACGTGGGTCATTTTTAAGAAATCCTAAATCGTACAATAGATAAAACACGCGATGTAGGGTTCTTAAATACGCTTTTTGACTTAGAATTTTTGCTAGAAATTTTTTAATACTTTTCATTGAAAACGAAGATACATTTTTCATTTTAAATCACATTCAAAAAATATTTTTTTGCTTTGACTTTTGTTTAACTAAAAGATTAAAAATTAATCAAAAATAAAGATTAAAAAATAATCAAATATAAATTTTTAGTGTATTTTTGTTCTGTGATTTGTCAATCGAATCAGTGCTGATTAAATACAATGAAAACCCATTCTCACTTTAGTTTAAAATACGGAATTCTTTCTCCTGAAGAAATTGTCAGTTGGGCAATCGAGGCAAAATATGCCTTTGTTTTTTTGGCGGATATAAATTCCACGGGGGCGGCAATGGCATTTTTAAGAGAAACAAAACGCAAAGCTATTCAGGGAGTTGTTGGCGTTGAATTGCGAAATGGATTGCAACTTAAATGCACCATAATTGCTCGAAATAATCGTGGATTTCATGAGTTAAATGTGTTTCTTTCGCATTATTTACACAAAGCTCAACCTTTTCCTGATATTTTTCCGCATTTCGGAAGTTGCTACATTGTTTATCCGATTGATGCGGTTCCAAAAAAGTTAAAAGAAAACGAATACATCCAAGTAACAGTAAGTGATGTAATGAATTTGGACTTTAAGTATCAAAAACTGAATCGAAGTAAACTAATCGCTTTGACTCCAATGACTTTTCGTTCAAAACGTGATTTTAATACGCATCGTTTGTTGCGAGCAATTCATTATAATTCCTTACTGTCTAAATTAGAACCGACGCAACAAGCCGACGAAAAAGATCAGTTTTTAAATTTTGAAGATTGGAAACAATGCTACGCTCATTTTCCAGAGTTAGTTGACAGAACGATTCAGCTTTTTCAAAGTTGTCACGTCGATTTTAAATTTGGCGATGAGGCCACACCTCAAAATCCAATAACGTTTACGGGAAGCAAGGAAGAGGACGAAAAACTCTTGCGTGAATTATGCATGGAAGGTTTGAGTTATCGTTACAAAGCAATCAACCCTGTTATTCAAGCGCGCATTGATAAGGAAATCGAAATTATTGCTCAAAAAGATTATTTATCTTATTTCTTAATTACGTGGGATTTCACTTCTTACGCACGTTCAAAAGGTTATTTCTATGTTGGAAGAGGAAGTGGAGCGAATAGTTTAGTGGCTTATTTACTGCGAATTACAGATGTTGATCCCTTAGAATTGGATTTGTATTTTGAGCGATTTATCAATCTCTATCGCAAGAATCCACCCGATTTTGATATTGATTTTTCGTGGCGTGATCGCGATGATGTGATTAGTTATTTATTTGACCGCTATCCACATGCAGCTTGGCTTTGCACTTATAATACGTTTCAATATCGAGCCACCATTCGCGAGTTGGGAAAAGTGTTTGGTTTGCCAAAGACAGAAATTAATCTCTTGAGTAAAGGTCGTTTTGTGGAAGAAGAACTTGATGAAATGTCGAAATTGGTTGTGAAATACAGCCGCTATATTCAAGGAATGCCGTCTCATTTGAGTGTGCATTCAGGCGGAATTGTGATTGCAGAAAAACCGATGACATGGTATTCAGCGACTTTTTTGCCTCCCAAAGCTTATCCAACAACGCAGTTTTCAATGTTGGAAGCCGAAGATGTTGGTTTGTATAAATTTGATGTGCTCAGTCAACGTGGTCTGGGGAAAATACGTGAATGCATGGATATAATTGCTTATAATCAGCCTGAAAATCCACCACATGATATTCACGATATAGCTCATTTCAAAAATGATGACAAAGTCCGTAACTTATTGTTGGAAGCAAAAGCGCTTGGTTGTTTTTATGTCGAATCTCCAGCGATGCGTATGCTGATGGTGAAATTGAAGGTGAAAACTTATTTGGAATTAGTCGCAGCAAGTTCCATTATTCGTCCTGGTGTGTCGCAGTCGGGGATGATGCGCGAGTATATTTTGCGCCACCGAAATCCAGAGCGAAGAAAGCAAGCACCTCCTATTTTGTTGGAAATAATGCCCGAAACGTATGGAGTAATGGTTTATCAAGAAGACGTGATTAAAGTGGCGCATTTTTTCGCTGGACTAAGTTTGGCAGAAGCCGATTCACTGCGGAGAGGAATGTCAGGTAAGTTTCGTTCGCGCGAGGAATTTCAACGTGTCCGCGAGGTTTTTTTTGATAATTGTGCCAAAAAAGGACATAGTTTTAACCTCACATCTGATATTTGGC
>JBILQY010000079.1:0-9407 GCA_044372955.1 Crocinitomicaceae bacterium
CAACGGGAGTAACTACAGGTGTTGGGGCAACGCCGTTACTTCCTACGCCAATGGTGTAAACGCAAATATTTTTTGTTTTTGCTAATTCTGCAGCTTGCAAAGGAGTAATATCGCCAGCGTTGTTGCTTCCATCTGTCAATAAAATAATCACTTTTGACTTCAAACTATCGCTTCTCAAATTTACAACTCCAGTTCCTAAACCCGTACCAATCGCTGTTCCTCCTTCAATGTTCATTCCGTCCACCTCGTCAATTTGTTTTTTCAGAATTTCGTAATCTAAAGTCATCGGACAAGCGGTGTAAGATTCTCCGGCGTAAACCACTAAACCGATGCGATCTCCACGTCTGCCATCGATAAATTCGTTTGCTACTTCTTTTGCTGCTTCTAATCGGTTGGGTTCAAAATCGGTTGCGAGCATCGAAAGGGAAACATCGAGTGCGATTACGATATCAATTCCGTATTTATAATCGTGACTATTGGCGTCGCTGTCGTTCCAACGGAAAGGTTTGGAAAGCGCTAAAATGGCAAAGGCAATAATGATTAACTTTAGGAAAATGATTCCTTGACGCAGGTAGAAAATCCAGTTGTTTTTGAACTTCTCTTGATTTTGCATCGAAGAGGTAAATTTCCAGTCGCCACTGCGTTTTTTTTCTTGTCTTAACAATATCCATCCAAATAAGGGTAAAGTCAGCAATAAATACAAGTAATTAGCTTGTAGAAACTCGAATTGAAAAATATTTATGTTCCAGTTATTCAGCATGATTGTACTCAATTGGACTGGTTTCAATGATTAATTGACGAATCATAAAAAATGATTTTTCAACGATTTCTTCCCCTGGTTTTGAAGCAGCAAACTTCACCATATCTGAATGATTTAAAACTTTCAAAATGGAATCAACTACTTCTTTATCAATGTTTTTAGCAGTTAAAAGCAATTTCGTTTCGTAAGTTGTTTTATCAAGTAAATTCAAATCGTAACGCGAAGTCAAATACGAACGCAAAATGTAAGACAACTCAACAAAATGTTCTTTCAGTCGGTCGCGTTTCCATAATTCTGCCTTTTCCAATGCATCGACAGCAAGCAATGATTTTTGCTTTAAAGAGATTTCCTGAATCGAAACTTTAGGTTTTGTTTTCTTGTTTGTTCGCCAGCGGTAAATGAGGTAAACAACTAAAGGAATCAACCACCAAAAAACATATAAGGTTCCGTAGTAAAACCAATCTTTTTCTACTGGCGCTTTTATGAATGATTCTTTGATGTCGTAAATGTCTTTACCTTTTTTATGTGGAATTAAATCACATTGCAAATAAGTTGAAGGAAATGAGCCTGTTGAGTCGTTTAAAGTAAAACGTGGGCCCTGTAAAACGACCAAGCCACTGTCCCAAGCACACAATTCAAAAACACCCATCCACATTCGATCTTTCCCATTTACGATAATCGAATCATAGAAGTCAACGATTTCTATTTCATTAAATTCACCTCCTTTTAAGCTTGAATTTTCATTGGTAATTTTTGCAGGGAAATTTCCTGACAACTTCTTAAATTTGAAGTCATCATTTTTTTTGAGTTTGATGGAATATATCAACTCGACACGATTTCCGACAACAACTTTACTTTTTGTGATACGTGCTTCGGGTTGTTGAGCAATTAGCCACAAACAATTGAAAAACAAGAAAAAAGCCAACAAGTTTCTCATCTTCTGCTTTTAAAAAGTTGAACTAAAGGTGGAACAATATTTTCTTCGGTATTAAAAAGCACATAGTCAATTCCAGAACTTTTAAATTTTTGGAGCAGGTTCGTTTCGCGAAATTGGTATTCTTTTTCGAACAAACGTTTTGTATGTTCGGACGAAGCGTTTACCCAAGTTGTTTGTTGTGTTTCTGAATTAAATAACTGTATGAAACCGCGAATTGGAAGTTTCATTTCGCTTTTATCTTTGACTTTTACTGCCACCAAATCGTGATGTTTTAAAGTGCGTTTCATATCATCAATGAAACTGGTATCATCCTCAAAATCACTCAGTAAAAAACAAATTGCTCTGCGTTTGTGGGTGTTTCTTAGAAATTTCAAAGCCGCTTTTAAATCTGTTCCTGAATGTTTTGTTTCAAATTCCATCATTTGCCGCAAAATCAACAGAACGTGGTCGCGTCCTTTTTTGGGAGAAATATATAATTCTGTTTGGTCAGAAAATAGAATTGCACCCACTTTGTCATTGTTGGATAACGCTGAAAATGCAAGCGTTGCGGCAATTTCTATTTGTCGTTGTTTTTTTGAATGGCGTTCGCTTCCAAAAGCAGCAGAACCGGAAACGTCTAAAATCAACATAACAGTCAGTTCGCGTTCTTCTTCAAAAACTTTAATGAAAGGTGTATTGTATCTAGCCGTTACATTCCAATCAATCGTTCTGATTTCGTCGCCAATTTGGTATTCACGCACCTCACTAAAAGCCATACCACGACCTTTAAAGGCAGATTTGTACTGACCTGAAAAAGCCTGTTTGGTCAAACCTTTGGTTTTGATTTCCAAGGCACGAATCGACTTGATAAGTTCGGCGGTATTCACGATTTAAGGAACTTCAACGTAAGAAACTATTTTTTCGATAATGTCTTTTGCTGTTAAATTTTCGGCTTCAGCTTCGTATGTAATTCCGATTCTATGTTGCAAAACATCAACCGCAACTGCACGAATATCGTCTGGAACTACGAATGCGCGACCTTGCATAAAAGCAAATGATTTCGCCGCTAAAGCTAAATTGATACTACCTCGCGGCGAAGAACCGAATGCAATCAAATTAGTAAACTGATTCAAGCCAACGCTTGCTGGTTCGCGTGTTGCGAATATAATATCAACGATGTATTGCTCGATTTTTTCATCCACATAAACTTGGCGCACCAAATTTCGCAAACGCAAAATATCATCAGTTGACATAACGCGTGCTGGTTTGTGCATTCCTTCAGGACGAATATTCGAGCGAACGATTAGTTTTTCTTCTTCTTTTGTTGGATAACCCAAAGAAACTTTCAGCATAAAACGATCGACTTGTGCTTCTGGAAGTGGATATGTTCCCTCCTGCTCTATTGGGTTTTGAGTTGCCAATACCAAAAATGGCTCAGGTAATTTAAACGTTTCGTCACCAATCGTGATTTGGCGTTCTTGCATTGCTTCTAACAGGGCACTTTGAACTTTTGCAGGAGCACGATTAATCTCGTCAGCGAGAACAAAAGAAGCAAAAACAGGACCTCTTTTCACTGAAAACGACTCTGTTTTTTGGTGATAAACCATTGTACCTGTTAAATCGGCAGGCAATAAATCGGGAGTAAACTGAATACGATTAAAAGAACCGTGAATGGCATCTGCTAAGGTTTTAATAGCCAAAGTTTTAGCCAACCCAGGCACACCTTCTAATAAAATGTGTCCATTTGAAAGTAGAGCAATGAGCAAGCGGTCTAACATTTTGTCTTGACCGATAATGGTTTTACTGATTTCTTTCTTTAGTACCTCTAAACCAACTAATTCCAATTTAATTTCTTCACTTAACTTACGGAGAAATTCCGCGGGATTCACTGAATGCGCTGTATTGTCTAACATAATCCTAATTTCGTGTGTGCGCAAAGGTGTCAAAGATTGTGTGTGAAAAGATTGTTTTTGCTGTTAATTCTTGTTAATCTTGTGGTATTCAAATCTATGGAAAACAGAACCTGTAACGAATGTGGGACAAAATTGTCGGGCAGAAAGGATCAAAAATTCTGTTCGGACTATTGTCGTAACTCTTTCAACAATAAAATTAACGAAGACGCAAACGCAACCGTGCGACGAATCAATGCGATTTTGAGGAAAAACAGAAGAATTCTTGCTAAATTAAATCCCAACGGCAAAAAGACAGTGGACGGAATTACACTTGCTGAAGAAGGATTCAACTTTCATTATTTCACCAATATCTACCACACTCAAAAAGGCTCAAAGTACTTTTTCTGCTATGACTTTGGCTACATAAAACTAGAAAATGACCAATATATGTTGGTTCAGAAACAGGATTATGTAAGGTGATAAAAGTTTGGAATATAAGTCCTTAATATTTCTTAATACTATTAATTGGTTTGTTTCACTAACTTTTTATTGTTATTAATCATTGATTTAATTTTCATTTATTTTTTCCAGAATAAATTCCATAAGTGTATTATCCAATTTTGAAAATGCAAACCATTTCTTCCCTAAATCTTTTAAAGATGCTCCAATGTGATACAATTCGTTTCGGTCGATAATAAGGAATCGGTCGTGACTTTCTCTCAATTCTCGAATACTTATGGGTGGATATTGGCTGTTATGTCTTTCAAGGTCGAGTTTTAAAACCCTTGGAATTGATTTGGTGTAAATTATTGCTTCCACGTTAGCTGAACGTTTACTCAAATGCGTCAAAACAGATTCATCGATGTAATTATCAATCAGAATTATTTCTTTCTTCGCTGACCGAATAATTCTTGACATCAATTCATAGGCATCGAAAATTTGTCCATCGAAAAATACGCCTTGGGTGGGAAGGGTATTTGATTTTTCTAAAGCACCGAATATTTTATCAATTCTTTCATTTGATTTCAGTTGATTGAGTTCAACTTGTTCAAGACGCTGAAAAACAGAAGCATTGTTTAACAAAAACTTGCGCATTGAAACAAAAGCTTGCATAATTTGAATACTTGTTTGAATGGCGATTTCTGAATTAAGAACAGACGAAAGCATAGCAACTCCTTGTTCAGTAAAAACATAGGGAGTATTTCTTCTTCCTCCGTGTTCATTTGAGGTTCCAAATTGGCACTTCAAGTTGTCCCACTCTTCATTTGTTAGTTGAAACATAAAAGATAATGGAAATCGGCTTGGGTTTCTTTTAACAGCTCTATTAATAAATTTCGTTTGTGTAGAATAAAGTACTGCCAAATCACTATCCAACATAACTTGTAAACCTCTTACAGTATAAATGATTGATTCTATGTTTTGAGTTTGATTATTATTCATTTTTAATTTGTTTAGTCGTAAATTCTGTTTGTAAAATTTCAATTTATCTATATCTCTAACTCATTTAAAATAAGTTCAATAGTTTTTCCATCTAATTTTGAAAATGCAAACCATTTCTTCCCCAAATCTTTCAAAGAAGCTCCAATGTGATACAATTCCATTCGGTCGATGATGATAAAACGGTCGTGACTTTCTCTCAATTCTCGAATATTGATGGGTGGATATTGGCTGTTGTATCTTTCCAAGTCGAGTTGTAGTACCCTTGAAGTTGATTTGGTGTAAATGTGTCAAGACGGATTCATCGATGTAATTATCAATCAGAATTATTTCTTTCTTCGCTGACCGAATAATTCTTGACATCAATTCATAGGCATCGAAAATTTGTCCATTGAAAAATACGCCTTGTGTGGGAAGTTCATTGGTTTTCAGTTGCAAAGTGATTTTACTCACTTCCTTTGAAAGATTCTCTAAATTATTTTCTATTCGATCTACTCGTTGATTTAACGCATAACCTTTGAGTAAATATTCACGCAAAACTGAGGTAGCCCAAATTCGAAATTGAGTTCCTTGTTTAGAATTAACTCTGTATCCAACTGAAATTATTGCATCTAAATTGTAATAATCAATTGTTCGTCTTACGGTTCTTCCAGATTCATTTTGAACTGTTGCATTTTTTGCAACAGTTTCCTCTTCTATTAACTCACCTTCTCTATAAATATTTCGAAGATGTCTCGAAACAACGGATTTATCTTTATTGAAAAGACTGGCGATTTGATTTAAAGTGAGCCAAATAGTCTCATTTTCAAAGCGAACTTCAATATGTTCAGCGGCCTCATTTGGTCGGTATAAAATGATTTTATTCTTCATAGTCACTTGAAGTTAGGAAATTTTATCCTTTATGAAAGACTGATTTTCAATTTATTTTGACAAAAAAGTGATTTTTTTTAATCGTTTTTGGAATCAAGGATCTCATAATGTATTTGGTAAATTCAATTTTTTTTCATCCAACTTTGAAAATGAATGAAAGCAATGGATTACCCATAAATCTCCTCTAATTCCAATTTTTTAATTCGAGATCTAATGGCACCTTTCGTTCGATTGAAATGCAATGCCATGTCTCTAACGTTTACGCCTTCGCAATACATCACCGTGAGTTCATCATCTAATTCAGTAGTCCAAGGTTTGTAAGCCTCGTTGTGTTCTTCTCTTATTTTTTCCAAAGAATAAGCTTTTTCTTCTTTCCCTTTTGTGTTTTCTTTTGACGAAACAAGAGCTAATTCTGCTTTTTCTTCCTCCGTCAAAACTTTGGTAACATGAATGTGAGGCGAATCCATAAATTCAGAAGGAATAAGTGTTTCAGGGATATACAAACTGTTTTTTGTGCGCGTAACTGCAACATAAAGAAGATTGACTTCTTCAATTAATTTTGCTTTGTCGATTTCAGAATCTTTATAATCAGCAAGGATTTTATCCAATTTAGCTTCTGTTATAAAATCATTTACTAATTGAACTGTATCGTATTCCATGCCCTTACAGCGATGAACTGTTGAAAAAATCATTTCAGCTTTGTCTTTTTCGTCATTTTCAACGTGCTTTTCTTTGATTTTTCTGAGAATTTCTGGGATTTCATTTCCATATTCATTCACAATTTCAAGCATCATTCCAAGTTGTACATCCTCTGTTTTATCAATGTATTCTTCCAACTCAGTAAGGTCTTTCATTTCTTGAATAAGTTTGTCTTTGATTTTACTCCTTCTATTATTTTTCAAATTCAAAACATCGTAAAGTGACGCACCTTCATCTGCATAAGTATAAGAATTAATGTTGCCTTAAAAGTAGATTTTCTTAACATTTTTTCGTTCAGTCACATATTCTATCGCTTTCAATAGCAAGCCAAGATTGGTTCGTGCGATAATTGCTTTTGTTTTTATTTCTTTGCTTGTTCCTTTTCCAGTAATATCAACTTCTTTATGCTTGGAAAGGCTATGTTTGTAATCTAAAATTTGAATTCCAAGGTTTGCAATATCTTGACTAAACCGAAAGCTTGTCGAAAGATGATACGTTTGAAAATCAGCTTTTTCCAATGAATTGACTGCATAGCGCCAACCATAAATTTGCTGATGTGTGTCTCCAACAATAACTTTTACAGCTTTTTGATTTAGAAAAACGTCTAGCATTGCTGCAGAGGCATCTTGACCTTCATCAAAAAGGATGTAATCGTAGTTTAAATAGGATTCGATAACTGGAATTTCTTGAGGTAAAAATCATGCGTGATTTCAATTTCCCCTCTGTCCATTTTACCCAAGAACGTTCGGGTTTGTTTGACGACATATTCGTAAAAACTTGTCACAAACGCCAATGCTTTTGGATCTTTGACAGTATCTAAATAATTTAAGTCTTGGAGTTTACGTTTATCGCTGTTACAGAAATAAGCAATGAACTTACTAATGTGGTTAGCTATCACATATTCAGTGTGTTTTTCTCCATTTCCTTGTAAATTAAGGATTTCCACAAGTTCATTGATTTTGTATCCTTGCGCTCGTACTTTGTAATTACTATTGAAAACAATATGACGATAAGCTAAAGAATGGGCTGTTTCAACTCTAACGTTTGCAAGTCCTTTTTCTGAGAATTTCTTTGCAGCTTCTAATTTCACTGATTTATTGAATGCCAAATAAAGAATCTTACTTGTAGTTGGTCGTGTTCGGGCGTATTCGATTACAGTTGTTGTTTTTCCCGAACCAGCCACAGCATTGATTTTGATATTCCCGGTTGAGTTTATTATTTGTTGCTGTTCATCTGTAAGTTTCATTGTGTATTTTTTGAAAAGTTCGAATTTTAAAAGAAAACTAGCCTTTATTTAATGCCGAGAAATGCTTGTTTTAAACCTAAGTTATGAAAAATTTGCGTTTCCAAATTCAAATTATTGAAAAAAATCAAGTGAAAAATTGTTTTTTACAGAAGATTTAGAAACGTTTTAATGTCATTACTCCTAAATTTAAAAGTTGTTAATTCTAGCTTCTCTAGTTCCTAATTACAATACTTCGTTAAGTAATCAAGCGGCGATTTTACCATAATCAAGGAGTTCAAGTGCTTTAGCTTTATTTTTTGCAAGGTTTGGGTTAATTCCGAACGTTAAAAAAAATCGATTGAGTAGTAATTCATTGTGATACATTGTTTTAATGTCGGACATTGAAAAGGATTTTCTTTCTTCTTTAGGTGTTGTTAACCAATGTGTTATCTTAGCAATGTTGATAGTTGTGAGGGACATATTAAAATGAAAGTCTAGTTTGTTTTCACTTCTTGCTTCACAGTCGTTTAATCCAGTATGTTGTTTTCCATCACGGTATAAGAACTCAATTTGAAACCGTGTTTGATAGTATTTCAACAGTTTATCATAGGATAGATTTACGTCTGTTGTCATGTAAATTTTGTGTGATATTTTATTGTTTTTAGAAGTATAAACAATAGCAACTAGGACATCGGATTTGAGTGACTTTGAAAAAACTATTCCGCTATAAATTTCAATATTGTCATCTACTTTTATCACATCAAAATTTGATTTATTAAGATTTTTAAAATCTATTTTACCCTCATATTTTCGAGGTCGACCTCTTCCAGCTTTTTGTTCACCATGAAATTTATAGAGTAAATTAGCATCATCACGCAAACGCGTTACTACCTCAAAATTGTTTTCCTTGAGTTTTGAAATGAATGTTTCTTTAGCAAAATAGGCATCTGCAACTACGTATTTTGAAAGTATTTGTAGTTCTTGTTTTCTGTAAATGAGTAGTTTAGCATAATGACTCACTAGATTTTCGTTTTCTGAATCGAAGATTGTTTGCTTGGCACTCAGGTGGAATGCAGAATGATTTTCGATGTCAATAGCACCAATTCCTCCGATTTCGAGTCCCCATTTTGTTGAACTAGCGCTCCCTGACCAAAACCAATTTACACCAGGTGTTGACTTTCCTGATTTGCTAATGAAACAAGGGTCAAAGCCGATTGTGTAGTGGCCGCTTCCATGTTCCTTTACGAGTTCCAAGTTGAACTTTAGGAAGTCAAAAGGCTTGTCAAAATGATTGCGGAAAGTCTGCTCATCTGAATCACCGAAACGTTCAAGTTGAAGAAAATTAATTTTGCCCTTAATCGAAAGAAAAAGATAAATCGTTTGAATGACAAATGACTTTCTGAATTTATTTAAGCCTTCCATTTTGCTAATCACATTATTTACATGATATTTGAACTGGGATAATTCTTGAAAACTCATATTTTTGCGTACCTGATAAATACATCTAAGATACTGACAATCAATGAATTATCGTATTTTTTAATCGCTTATTTTTCACTTATTTTATTGATAATCAATTGTTTATATCATGCTTTAACGAAGTGTTGT
>JBILQY010000087.1:0-8756 GCA_044372955.1 Crocinitomicaceae bacterium
ACCGTTTGAACAAAGAGTTAGAGAAAAACTTGGCACTTAGAGTTAAGGATACAGACAAAGCTGACAAATGGATGGTTTTCGGTCGTGGTGTATTGCATTTATCAGTATTGATTGAAACAATGCGTCGTGAAGGTTACGAAATGCAAGTTGGTCAACCTCAAGTTATTATCCGCGAAATTGACGGAGTTAAATGTGAGCCAATTGAAGAATTGACAATCGATTTACCAGAAGAACACAGTGGAACAGCAGTTGAAGCGGTTACGAAAAGAAAAGGTGAAATGAAAAATATGGTTCCAAAAGGAGAGCGTATGATCATTACTTTTGAAATTCCTTCTCGTGGTATCATTGGTTTACGAAACTATTTATTGACACAAACTGCAGGTGAAGCGATTATGAATCACCGTTTCTTAGAATACCAACCGTACAAAGGAGAAATTCCTGGAAGACAAAATGGTTCGTTGATTTCAATGGAACAAGGAGTTTCGATTCCGTTCTCGTTGAACAACTTACAAGAGCGTGGAAAATTCTTCATCTCACCAAGTGAAAACATTTACGAAGGTCAGGTAATTGGAGAAAATTCTCGTGCTGGTGATATGATTGTAAACGTTACGAAAACGAAGAAAATGTCGAATATGCGTTCATCTGGAGCAGATGAGAAAGTACGTTTGGCACCACCAAAAATCTTCAGTTTGGAAGAATGTTTAGAATACATCCAAGGTGATGAGTATGTAGAAGTTACACCTCAAAACTTACGTATTCGTAAAATCTTATTGAAAGAATCTGATAGAAAAAGAGGCGGAAAAGCTTAATTTTCTCAAGTTAATAGTTGAAAACACTCGTCATTGGCGGGTGTTTTTTTATTAGCGTTTTTTTTAAAATATGCTTGATTAATTAATCGACTTTCCAATTCATTAGGTAGGATCAAATGATTATTCTTTTTTTGACAATTATTTATACTTTTCTCCCCACAAACGTTTGATTGTACTTGCAATTTCTTGCTCTTTACTGCTACTTCCAGCTTGAAATAAAGAAGTTCCTTTGATTTCTTCGGGTAAAAATTCTTGTGCTGCAAAATTTCCTGGATACAAATGGCTGTATAAATAACCTTCGCCATAACCTAATTGTTTCATCAAGGCTGTTGGGGCATTGCGCAAGGGGAGAGGAACACCTAAATTTCCAGTTTCCCGAACAATTGCTTGTGCTTCATTGATCGCATTGTAGGCAGCATTTCCTTTCGGCGAAGATGCAAGATAAATCGTACATTGAGCTAAAATAATTCGAGATTCAGGCCAGCCAACCGTATTCACCGCTTGAAAACAAGAATTTGCCATCAATAAAGCATTTGGATTAGCTAAACCAATGTCTTCCGAAGCTGAAATAATTAATCTTCTAGCAATAAATTTCGGGTCTTCACCGCCTTCAACCATACGTGCAAGCCAATAAACTGCTGCATTTGGGTCACTTCCACGAATCGATTTGATAAACGCAGAAATTATGTCGTAGTGTTGTTCACCATCTTTGTCGTAGCGAGAAAGACTTTGCTGGGCATTTTTCAGTACAATTTCGTCGGTAATGGTAATCTCCTCTTGATTTTGAAATGTACCAATGATAATTTCAAAGACGTTCAATAGTTTGCGTGCATCGCCACTTGAAATCGTTAGTAAAGCATTGGTTTCAAGTAGGTTGATTTTCTTAGAAGCCAGTTTTTTATCTTCTTTAATAGCACGGTTCAAAAGCTGCAATAAATCTTCTTTGTTGTGTTCTTCTAAGGTATAAACTTGGCAACGCGATAAAAGGGCAGAAATGACTTCAAATGATGGGTTTTCTGTTGTGGCGCCAATGAGGGTTATTGTTCCTTTTTCTACTGCTCCAAGTAACGAATCTTGCTGTGCTTTTGAAAATCGGTGGATTTCGTCAATGAATAAAATAGTTCCTTTAGTTTGAAACATACCACTACTTTCAACGCGAGCGATGACTTCACGTACATCTTTTACACCTGAAGAAATGGCTGACAAGGTATGAATCGAACGGTTTAAGTGACTGGCAATCAATTGTGCGAGTGTAGTTTTCCCGACTCCTGGCGGTCCCCAGAAAATCATTGAAGGAATAATTCCAGCATCTAGCGCACGACGCAAGGAAGCATCTTTTGCCAATAAATGTTGCTGACCGATGTATTCATCCAAGGTTTTTGGACGCATTCGTTCTGCTAATGGTGCCGAATTATTCATAGGCTAAAAGTACTATTTTTTAGTTCCTTCCATCAATTTTGGATAGTCGGTAATTAAACCATCAACGCCTCTTTTAATAAGTTTTTCACCAGTTTTAGCTTCGTTAACCGTCCAAGTGAAAACTTTAACATCGTTTGTATGTGCATAATTGATTGCCGCTTTTGAAGCTGTTGCATAAAACATTCCCAAAGCATAAGGTTTGAAACTAATTTCTTTTAAAAGTTTTTTTGCAGATGTTGGTTTGTAAGTCAAGTAAACCATTTTATTCGGAACATTTCTACGGTGTAATTCTTCCAAAATTTCTGCATCAAAGCACATAAAAATCAGGTTTTCCTGTTGCTTAAAATCCTTTGTTTCAGCGAGTATTAAATCAACAAATTCTTTTGGGTGAGGTTGCGAAATTCCATATTCCTCTTTCTCAGATTTAATTTCAAAAAGTAGTACTTTATCCTTTAAATCCACTTCTTTAAAAAAGTCACTTAGCAAAGGTTTGTAGGCTGACATTTTTTTCTGTTCAGGAAATTTAGGGTTTCCAATACTTCCACAATCAAACCAGCTGATTTCCGATTGCGTCATTTTGTAAATGTTGTGGTCTTTTTCGTTTTCGATAGGTTTTCTGTTAGGTGTCAAACAAAATTCTTTTTTAAAATAGGGTTCGTGCGACACAACCAACTGTTTTTCACCGTTTACAACAACATCTAATTCAATTCCGTCAGCTCCCATTTTTAGTGCTTCTTGAAAAGCAATAATGGTGTTTTCAGGAAAATTTCCTCGGCAACCACGATGTCCGTAAATTGGAGTTTTTGTTGATTGAGCAGTCATAGCAGCAAGTTGAAAAAGTGCTAAAAATGTTAATATATTCTTCATTTTTTCTAGGTTAATTGGTAGATAATTTCGGAATGATTTGGGAATTTTTTCAAAAGGTAGTCGCGGTCAAATAGTTCGAAATCTGCGAAATCGAAACCAGGAGCTACCACGCACGAAACGAGACTAAAACTATTTTCATGAAGAACAGAACTTCCGAAAATCGTGTTTTTAGGAACCACAAAATGAGGCGTTTCACCTTTCAATAAATTTAATCCTACAAGCGTTTGCTCGTGTCCATTTTCTCCCAAAGTATGTACAATCAGCGGACTTCCAGCGTGGAAAAACCAATGCTCATCACTTTTAATTCGGTGAAATCGTGAAACATTTTCAGACGTTAACAAGAAATAAATTGATGTAACTAGATGTCTATCAATGTTTTCTAATTTTTCCTCAGAACGATAGGTTTCTTTGTAAAATCCACCTTCGGGATGGGGTAGTAATCCTAGCTCAGCAACTAGTTGATTAATTTCGTTATTCAATTGGTCCATGTGGTTTGTATCTTCCTCCTCCTCCAAAATTAGGTAGAAAATATTTAAAGTCTAAAGATAAATAAGTACCTGCAACTTCACCAAAAGCAGTCAAGCGATAATTTGCATTTCGATACTCTGAAATAAGTCCGAAAAGAGGACCAAAAGGTAATCTTGCATAACCACCGATGTAATAAATTCCTGCTTTTTTTGTGCGGTATTCAAATCCTAAATTGGCATTCAAATCAACTCCAATTTTTTTATTGATGTCCACCAATCCTATATTAAAAAATTGATGAACTCCACCCACATTTGTAATAGATCCAATACTTGAAGGTTTATATCCGAGTGCTAATCCAAATGAAGCATTCATATAAAACTCATTATTGAACTTAATGTAAACCAGTGCGTTAATCGGAATGTCGTATTGGATAAAGCCAAAATCATTTTTCCCAACTAAGCTTGAATCTTCGTGAACCATGTCAAGCGAAAAATAGCGTTGCGTGAAATTAATTCCTGTTTCAAAAGCTATTAATTCGGTTACTCCTGCTCTAACAGTTGCACCAAAAGAATATCCCATTTTTTGTGTGATTGTTGTCGAAAAACTTTCATTTGAAATGGTTAATGCTTTTTCTCCAATAAATTCTGTTGGAAAGAGCGTTCGTACTTGAAAGCCAAAATAATTCGGATATTTCCCTTGATTGCCAATTTGACTGAAGCAGCAAAAACTGTATAAGACAGAAAAAAGAAGAATACCGCTCAGTTTATTTATCATTGCTTTGTTCTGTATTGCTTTTTGTTCCTTCTTTATTTGGGTTTTTAATGAATCCAATTATTGCAAGTGTTATCATTGTGATACCAAACAAAACGACAAACCACCTAAAAAATTTCCCTGGGATCAGAAATTTTTTATGTTTTGCTTCAACTGCGATATTGATTTTTTGTGCTTTGTTGTAATCTGTTTTGTGTAAACCAAATAGGGTGTAGGTCACTTGTTTTTTATCTTCATTCGCTTCTTCAAACCATATTTTTTGTTGTTGAAGTTCAGTTCGAAAACTATTTGCACGATTTACATCTGCAAAACGAAACACCACATAATCCGGATTTTCTGGATGTTGGGTGTAATTTACAAAACCTAAATCAAAATGTTCTACTGGGTTTTCCATTCTGTGTTGTATTCAATAGGTTTACGGTGTGCGTTTGCTGGCCATTCAATTGCTGGATAACCAAGATAAAACAAACCTAAACATTTATCTTTTTCGCCCAAATTTAAGAATTCGTTCATTTCTGGGGAATAAATCAATTTTGGAGTTGACCAAAAACCACCTATTCCATAAGCTGTGCAAGTCAAATGCATATTTTGAATGGCACAAGCAACTGCTTCAATTTCTTCGATTTCCATAATTTTCTCTTCTGCTTGTCGCTTCATAGAAACGGCAATAACAGCAGAGGAGAGTAGTGGACGACGAATTAATTTTCCGAGTTTTGCGTCATTTTGCTGATTTTCAGGTGTTAGCTTTAAATAGGTTGAACCTAAAAATTGACTTAAAGTTGACAAACCTTCTTCCATAAAAACTTGAAAACGCCAAGGTTGTGTGTTTCCGTGTGTTGGTGCCCATTGAGCGTTATTAAGCATCACTTCAATTTGTTCACGATGAACTTTGCGTTCTGAAAATTGCTCCGGATATATTGTTCTTCTGTTGCGGATTAGTTCGTTGATTTCTGATAGGTTGTAGCGCATTTATTTGGATTTTAGTACTTTATGATTTTAGGACTTTATGAGGGAATGATAAATGAGGGAATGAGGGAATGATTAAGGAGGGAATGATAAATGAGTGAATGATAAATGAGAGAATGAGGGAATGATAAATGAGAGAATGACTTTTCTCGAAGTGGGATTAGAATTTCCCTCCTGGAGGAGGGATTAAGGGAGGTGACTGTTTCTGATTTATTAACATAATGCCCCCCTCCTTAGTCCTTTCCGTCAGCTGACGGAAGGAAACCAAAATCTCACTTCGCACTTAAAACCCTTCACTTTTCACTCTTAACTCTTCACTTTTCACTTTCAGTTTTCAACTTCATTTTAGATTTTTCATTCTACATTTTACATTTTCAATTCTCAATTCTCAATTCTCCGTCAGCTGTTTCTGATACATTTCTGCATATTCTTTATTTAATTCCATTAATGATTGATGAGTTCCTGATTCAACTATTGCACCTTTGTCGAGTACCAAAATATGATTGGCATTGCGAATGGTCGAAATTCGGTGACTAACGATTATTGAGGTTCTTTTGTTCGCGTCTTGGTTTAAGTTTCTTAGTATAATTTCTTCTGTTTCAGTATCAACTGCCGACAAGCAATCATCTAAAAGCAAAAATTTTGGTTCGCGAATTAAGGCTCTAGCAATACTTACGCGTTGTTTTTGTCCGCCACTTAAATTCACTCCACGTTCACCTAAAAGCGTTTCAAATTGATCCGGAAATTCTTTGATATTGTGGTAAACGTGCGTTCTTTTAGTTGCTTCAATTAGTACGTCCAATTCAACTTTATCGTTTTTCAACCCAAATTTTAAATTGTTTGCAATTGAATCCGAAAACAAAAACACATCTTGTGGAACAACGCCACTTTGCTCACGGAAAGCATCTAAATTGATTTTTTTAATGTCAATTCCATTTACTAAGATTTCTCCTGAATCACAGTCGTACTGACGCATTAAAAGATTTAAAATAGTCGATTTTCCACTTCCTGTTTTACCTACAATTGCCAAAGTATCGCCTTTGTTGATTTTGAAACTTAAATTGTCAATTGCCATGATTCCCGTATTGGGATAGGTGAATGTGACGTTTTTAAATTCTATTCTTCCATCAAAACTAAATTCTCCAGATGTTGGATTCGTAATTTCAGGTTCTGTTTGAAGAAATTCGTTAATACGTTTTTGAGAGGCTGCTGCACGTTGATTGATAGAAGTTACCCATCCGATACTTGCAAAAGGCCATGTTAAGTTGTTGACAAAGAAGATAAAAGCAACGATGTCGCCTAGTGAAATTTGTTTGTCGTAAGTCATCAACCCACCTAAGTAAATAGCAACCAAAGTACTTATTCCAATGAGAAATATAATCGTTGGCATAAACAAAGCGTTGATTAATACCAATTTCATGCTTCGTGTTTTGTATTCATTGGCAGAAGTTTCGAATTTTTCAAAAACTTCATTGTCTCTATTGTAAGCTTTGATTACCCTAATTCCTGCAAACGTTTCTTGCGCAATGGTTGAAAGACGAGATTGTTCTTGTTGAACGTTTGTACTCATTAAATTCATTTTTGAAGAAACCCAGTAAATCAAAAAAGACATTATTGGCAATGGGAGCAATACGAAAAACGTAAGCGTTGGACTGATTTTAACCATTTGAGTAACAATCATCGCAACCAAAACAATTAAGTTAATTGTGTACATAATTCCCGGCCCAAGGTACATCCGCACTTGGCTTACATCTTCTGAAATTCGATTCATTAAATCACCAGTTGCGTTTCTTTTAAAGAAAGCTAAATCGAGTTTTTGGTAATGTGTGTAAATTTCATTTTTCAAGTCAAACTCAATCAATCGCGACATAATAATGATGGTTTGGCGCATCAAAAACAAGAAAAATCCCTTTCCAATTGATAATAAAATATAGATTCCACCGATTTGTAGCGACAACCAAAGCGCGTCATTTACACTATTGATTTCAGTTGTACCCATGAGCTCATCAACCGTAGATTTCACATACAGAGGCATTCGCACACCAAAGTAGTTACTTATAATCGTGAAAAGAATACCAAGCAAAAAATGCCATTTGTATTTGACAAAATATTTATTGAGGTATTGCAGTGACTTCATCGATTATTTTCTAATTTTGCGCTCGATTATTTGAGTTGCAAATGTAACCATTCAAATCTTAAGTTAACGAACGAAAAAGAAAACATGTCTGAAATTAAAATCCTTTCCGCATCCGACTTAACAGAAAATCCTGTTATCGGTCAAATGGCTAACATGGGTCACGAGCAAATACTTTTTTGCAACGACGAGGCAACCGGCTTAAAAGCAATCATAGCAGTTCACAACACAATCTTAGGTCCTGCACTTGGCGGAACAAGAATTTGGGCTTACCAAAACGAAATGGAAGCTTTAAATGACGTGTTGCGTTTGTCACGAGGAATGACTTATAAAAATGCCATTTCAGGATTGAATCTTGGCGGTGGAAAAGCTGTAATCATTGGAGATGCAAAGGCAATTAAATCTGAAGCACTTTTCAGAAGATTCGGAAAATTCGTTAATAGTTTAGCTGGAAAATATATTACTGCTGAAGATGTGGGTGTTTCTCCAATCGATATGAATTGGGTAAGCATGGAAACGAAACACGTTGTTGGTTTACCTGGAAAAAGTGGCGATCCATCTCCTGTAACTGCTTACGGTACTTATATGGGAATGAAAGCTTGTGCGAAACATCAATTTGGTTCAGATTCCTTAGAAGGTAAAAAAATCGCAGTGCAAGGTGTTGGTCACGTTGGTGAATACTTAGTGAAACATTTAACACAAGAAAATGCTCACGTTTATATCACAGACATCAATCAGGATGCTTTGGCGCGTGTTTCTAAAACATACGGAGCACAAGTGGTTGGTTTAGATGAGATTTATGATGTGGATATGGATATTTATGCTCCATGTGCTTTAGGAGCAACGGTAAATGACGATACTTTAGAACGTTTGAAATGTTCAATTATAGCAGGTGCTGCAAATAATCAATTAAAAGTTGAAGGACAACACGGGGTTGACGTAATGAAAAAAGGAATTATTTATGCTCCTGATTTCACTTTGAATGCTGGTGGTGTAATCAATTGTTTTTCAGAAGTTCAAGGATTATCAGCTGAATGGGCTCACCAAAAAGCGGAGGATATTTACACAACTATTTTCAATATTGTAAAACGTTCAAAAGACGAAAACATTCCTACTTATCAAATTGCAAATAGAATGGCAGAGGAGCGAATCGAATCTATCGGTCGTGTAAAATTACCTATGTAAAACAAAACATGTTAAACAGACGACATTTAAGGATTAAAGTCCTACAAATTCTTTATGCCTTTTTTCAGGCAGGTGAAAAGGATGTATTAAAAGCGCAAAATGAGTTGTTACATTCTGTTGAAAAGATGTATGATCTC
>JBILQY010000177.1:0-5616 GCA_044372955.1 Crocinitomicaceae bacterium
AAGAAGCGCTTTTTTATTTACTAAGTTTTGCATCTGCTTTATAATGAATGAAGAAATTAGCCCAAATGATTTTTGATAAGGCAAACAAATAAGGACTTAAAAGAATACTAAAAAATACAACCAATCCTATTTGAGTCCATACGCCAACATTGTCAAAAAATAAATTACAGGAAGTCCAAATAGTTACGAATAATGCGACACCAAGTGCATAAGAAACATACATTGCACCGTAGTAAAAACCAGGTTCTTTTGAGTACTTAAGTCCACAAACATCACAATATTCTCGAACATCACCTGCATGTCTTAAATCATAAGGATGTGAAACCAAAAATTTCCCTTCATTGCACTGCGGACAAGTCATGTGTGAAATGCTATATAATTTAGAACCTTTTTTCATATGTATATAATTTTTTTTTTAATTGTCATATGGAATCGCCAATTAAATTCATCCTTGATTGTTACGAATCTCGTTATGGCTTATTTCATACCTAATAATTTTTGCAAACTTACATTCAATTAAGTTGTAAAGTTGTAACAAAAGTTACAATTGAAAAATGATGTAAGTCAGTTGTTTTTATTTTCAAATTTTGCACCACCTAGTTTAGATTTTATGCGTTAATTTTAGAGTGACTTACCGAAGATGAACGAACCAAGTGCAGACTTATTAAATAAAGCTTTTAATTACGACCGTAAGTCGCAACTGGAATTGTATAAACTTTGTTTCCCTCATTTAGTAGCAATAGCTAGACGTTACCGCACGAACGACGAAGACCATGTAACATTGGTTAATAATGCTTTCATAAAAATCATTCAAAATTTAGACAAGTATAAAGATGCTTATTTTTTTAGTTGGATCAAACGAATTATGACCAATGAAGTAATTGATGATTATCGAAGAAATAAAAAATACAATAATTTATTTCAGCACGATGCTTTAATAGAATCAAATGATGCTGTTGTTTCAGCTACTGAATATGAAATCAATGATGCTTTTTTACAAAAAATCATGTTGGAACTACCTGAATCGACGCGAGTTGTATTTAATCTTTTTGCAATTGATGGTTATTCACACAAAGAAATTGGGGAGCAACTTGGCATTTCAGAGCAAACTTCTAAATGGCATACTAAAATGGCAAGAAAAAAACTAAAAGAATTATTAAAATCAGAAATGGAATATGAAACAAGATAATGAATTAGACGAATTATTTCGTGCAGCTTCCAAGCCAAATTTAAACGAAGAAATTCCAAGTGTTTTTCTTTCAGATTTAAATACACGTTTGGATGCTTTGGAACAAAAACGCAAGAAACCTTTGGCTTTTTGGTGGTTTTTTGGCGTTTTAGCGCTTGCTATTTTTGCTTGGGGAGGAACCCAAATTTATCATTCTTCGACAAAAAATCAAGTTTTGGCAGCTAACGAACGTTTAACTGAAAGTTCAGCGAAAACAGGGAAAGTGACTGACAATAAACAAGAAAAAACTGAAAACGAAGCGTATATTCAAACACAATCTAAATCAAATTCAATTGGAGAATATTCTAAAATTGGCAATTCAAATTCGTCTAAATTAAACGCGAAATTAGATAGGATTAAAACGAACGTAAAGAATACTACAAATTCAAATAGGAACTTTATTAATAAAGAAGAAACTAAGGTGGATTTGAATTTATTGGCAAAAAATGAACTCCAATCAGAGATTACTTCTCCGCTTAAAATTGAAATAGAGACTGAGACAAGTTTAAATGAAAGTGAAAAAGCACCTATAAATTCTGATTCAACAACTGTGAAAGATTCTATTAAAAATGAATTGAAACCTGAAAAAGCGGAAGTAGTCAAAGCGAAAAAGAAAATATCAATTCAAAAAGAAGTTGGTTTTTTCACAGGTGTAAGTGGTATTATTTCATCTTTTGAAATTCCAAAAGAATTTGAAAATAGTATTACCACTGTTGCAATAAATGAATACAGAGAAAGACGTGAACGAGAAGAAATTGCCACTTCGAGTTGGGATTTTGCATTTAGAATGAAATGGGTAATCAATGGATTTAGTGTGCAAACTGGATTAGATTATTTCCAATGGGGTGAACAAATTCGTTATGATTATAATTCGATTTCTGGAATCAATCGCTACGGATATTTGAATGTTCCAATTAATTTAGGCTATGCAAAAACATTTAATAAATTTGGATTGAATCCTTTTGCAGGTGTCATGATTGGCTATGGATTTAACCGTACAGGAAGCTATTTGCAACCTGATTTGATTACGGTGGCAGAAACAGAATCAAAAAGGTATCTTGCTAATTATCAATTCGGTTGCGAGTTTTATTTCTTATCAGAAAGCCAATTTAAATTTTCTTTAATTCCAATTTACCGAGCATCTTTTAAAGAAGTGGTGTATTCTGAATCAATAAGAAACCGTTACAAGTCAATTGGCTTACAATTAGGGATTTCGTTTAATTTTTAGTTGGTAGTAAAAAAAATAATATTAACTTAGCGAACAATTTGAAAAAACTTATTTATGAAAAAAATTATTTTAAGCTTCGCAGCTTTATCAATGGTACTTGCTTCTTGTGGAGGTTCTGACGTATGTAACTGTGCTGACACAATGTTAGACATGTCTAAAGAAATGAAAGAAGTAAAAGGAGATTTTACAAAAATTGAAGCTATTCAAAAGAAATATGAAGCTGACTTCAAAAAATGTGAAAAATTAGGTGAAGGTAAGTCAGAAGATGAGAAAAAGAAAATGGAAGAAGAGCTTAAAGCTTGTGATTCTTACAAAGAAATGGAAAAAATGATGAAAGAAAAATAAGATTCTTTCTTAATTTTTTAAAAAGTCGGCCTCGGTCGACTTTTTTTATGGAATTTATTCTATTGAATTGTAGGTGTTAAATTATCATTTTTTCTACTAAACTTACAATCAAGTTTTCTTTTTCAATCTAACCCAACACTCCATTCATATACCGCTGACCAACCTTTCCAAATTCCGTAATCTCCAATCGTTTCATTGTGCCAAATGAATGAAAATTCACCTCCAAAGTTTTTAACCTCATTGAAAAGCGTTGAAATTTTTTCCTTAGCTGCTTCTGGTTTTAACTTCAAGTATTCATTTAAAGTTCCATCCATAAAAGCAAAAGGGTGAATTGTTAAATTGGAGACACGATTTTTCTGTAAATCAAACCAGTAAATTGGCCGTGCTGTGCCAACTCGAAAACCTGCAATATCTGCAAATCCCATAGTATAATCATGCTTGATTTCTTGTCCAATAAGCGTTTGGTAAGTATAGGGCATTTTTAAAAACAAGAAATGTTGGCGCGAACAAAATACACGATCATTGATGATTTCTTCCAAGCGTTCGATTTCATTGTGAAGGTAAAATTCATAACTGTTCGATTTGAAACTTGGGTGTATACCAATTGTCACGTTTTTACTCAATCGTTGGATGAGTTTTCGCTGTTTTGGATGACGATGTGAAATGTTTTTATCGAATTTTGCATAGTCTCCAAGTAACCAAAAAAGTTTCATTTTAAAACCTTTTTGTGCTAATTCTTCAATCTTTTCGAAGGTATCGTATGGGTCTTTCATTGAACCTAATTGCACACGCTGACGTTCAAATAAACGACGACTTCGTCCTAGTAAAAAATCCTTAACAGTTGCCATCGCTGTCCGAATCACTCCTTTGTTTTTATAGGCGTATGCGTTGTCGATGTCAAAAGTTGGAGTTATTGTGTAAGTAACTTTAGTTAAGGGCTGAAAATGAATTCCTTTTGAAATTAAAAAGTGAATGATATCCATTGCCCAACGGTCGCAAACTACTTTTTCGTTCCATTCAAATCGATGTAAGACGCTATTTTTCCCTTCAAATCTCCCGAATTTATCAGTTTTGGTGGTGGTGTATTCTTCCATTCGCGACAAAATGTAAAAAATACTTGCAAAAGGATCTACCTGTTGGTTAAAACAAATACATTCTTCTTCGTGAAAGCGGTTTTTAGAGATTCCATAATTTCCAATGAAATCCTCAAAAAGTAAACTAACAGGTTTTAATTGAACGACGTTTTCAAAATATCGCTCTGAATAATTAAATTTTTCACCTTCAAATTGATCAAATTTCACAAAGTCATTCGTCAATACAAATGGTATTTGTCTTTCCTTGAAAACAAAATCAAAAGTATATTGAACCCTTTCGTTGATTTGATCGACGTAAACTAATAACATTATAAATCCTCCATTATTTTTTGGCAGATAAAAGAAGCTGCATCGCCGTCTCCATAAAACATAGGATAGCTGTAATTTGTTTTATAAAAAAGTTGATTAAACGAATCCATAATACGTTTGTAATCTGAACCTGCCAATAAAGCATTTCCGTTTTCAACGATTTCAATCCACTCCGTTTGTTCGCGTAAAATCACACATGGTTTTTGAAAGAAAAACGATTCTTTTTGTAATCCACCGCTATCTGTAACAATAATTCGTGCGTTTTTTTCCAAGGCAATTATGTCCAAAAATCCAGCTGGCGGAATGATTTGAATTTTAGTTGAAGATTTGATTTTTGTCAAAACTTCAAACGTTAATAAGGCTTCCATTTTCCCTTTTGTTCTTGGGTGTATAGGAAGAACAATCTTTAACTGGTAGGTTTCTGATATTTCCAATAAAGCTGAAAAAATCGCATTTAAATTACTTTCTATATCTGTGTTCGAATCGCGGTGTATAGTACATAAAATATAAGCATCTTTTTCAAGGTTGTTTTCACTTAAAATCGTTGACTTATCAGCTGAAATTTGCGAAAAATACATACTGTTGTCATACATAATATCGCCACATTGATAGATATTTGGGTGATCTAAAGTTGCTTTAGCATGAATTTCAGTTGAAAAGCCTTCTTTACGGAGATTTTCTAAGCCTGTTGCTGTTGGAGTAAATAGTAAAGTTGAAAAATGGTCGCATGCAATTCTATTTAGTTCCTCGGGCATTGCCTTGTTGAAACTTCTCAAACCAGCTTCGATATGCACCACAGGAATATGAATTTTTGCTGCGGCCAAACCTCCAGCTATCGTCGAATTTGTGTCGCCGTATACTACTACTGCATCAGGTTTTTCTGCTAAAAATAGTTGTTCCAACCCTTCAATCATTTTAGCTGTTTGCGCACCGTGACTTCCACTTCCAACATTCAAATTGAATTGTGGTTTTGGAATTTGCATTTCTTCAAAAAACACTTGCGACATGTTTTCATCGTAATGTTGACCCGTATGAATAATTAATTCTTCAATATCTGCATGAAATTTTGTGCGTATTGCACGGCTAAGTGCCGAAGACTTAATTATTTGCGGTCGAGCTCCTATAATGGTTATGATTTTCTTTTTTTTCATGATTGCAATAATCCTTGATCGGCGAAGCTAAAATAACCATTATCCGTGAATATGAGGTGGTCAATCAATGGTAAATCGATGTATTTTCCAAATTCATACAAGGATTTAGTTAAGTTCATATCTGCCTTACTTGGTATCAAACTTCCACTTGGATGGTTATGGCTAACGATTATTGCTGTCGCTTGACATGAAAGCGCTAAATTGAAAATCACCTTTCCATCGACCACAGTAGCTGACATTCCGCCTTTTGAAATTTGTTTC
>JBILQY010000326.1:0-3614 GCA_044372955.1 Crocinitomicaceae bacterium
CGTTTGTATGATTTCATTGGCGCTATTGAGCATAATTACGTAAAATTCTTCGTGAATCAAATCGCTTAAAAATTGTTTTAAGTATTGATAAACAACGCTTGAACCGTTTACTTTTATTTTTGATGGCATTTCTGAACCTTGCCTTCTTCTTCCTAATTCCAAAGCTGCGATGATATTTATTGCTTTTGCTTCTCCAATTCCATTAAATTTCAACAATTCTGTTATTTGAACACGTGAAAATTCCGATAAGTTGTTGTTGTAGCTTGACAAAATTTCTTTCGCTAGTTCAACCGCGCTTTTTTTGCGTGTTCCAGAACCAATAATAATCGCCAATAATTCTGCGTCGGAAAGTGCAGTTTTTCCTTTTTGTAAAAGCTTTTCTCGCGGACGGTCGTCTTCTGCCCAAAACTTTATTCCTTGTTGTTCCATAGGCTTAAGTTAGTTAAAAAGTTTCTATTTGTGCAACTATTTGTGGTAAAATATCACCAAGTAATTTTAATTTTACCTTTTAAATTTCGATTATGTCAAAGAAAACGAAGCAAGTTATCAATGTGGTTTATTCCACCAACCCGAATTTCAATTACGAAACGGAAAGTGATAATGAACAAGATACTTTGCCTAAGAACCAGCAAAAATTATATGTTTCAATCGATAGAAAACAACGTGGAGGAAAAGATGTCACTCTTATTGAAGGATTTATTGGAACCGAGGATGACCTAAAAGATTTAGGGAAAACGCTTAAAAGTAAATGTGGTGTTGGAGGCTCTGTTAAAGATGGTGAAATCCTTATTCAAGGTGCTTTACGTGACAAGGTTTATGATTTGCTTGTAAAAGACGGCTACACGCAAACGAAGAAAAAAGGAGGCTAAATTTTATTCTAACTCATATTCAGCTTTTACCTCGAAGCGTATTTTGATTTTATCTACACTAGGACTTGCAGTGGAATAATTGGAATTAAGCGATCCAGTTGTAATTGTATTTGAGTTGTATTCGGTATATTTATTCACTGCTCTTTGGTCACTTTCTATATCTCCTTCTGTAATTTCTTCAATAAGTAATGCTCTACCTACTTCTTCACCAACGGCTTTAGCTAGGTAAATCGCTTTGTTTTTACTTGCTTTCACTGCGTTTTCTTTTACTTGACGTCGTAATTTTTCAAGTTGACTATGGGATGTTCGAACTAAATAGAAATTCTCTACAGCATCTCTATCTAAACCGTTAACAATCTTATCAATTTTGGAAATCGTTTTCACTTTAATGGTGTAACTTAAGGAACTTGAAATTTCTGTATCTCTTCTATAGTACCAATAATAGTAATCCCAGTTTTCACTTCCTGAATAACCAGAAATTCGTATGTCATCCATTGCGATACCTGCTTTTTTGCACAAGCTTAAAAATTGTTCTTTTACAGCCTGAATAGTCACTTTTTTACCTGCTTTGTTTTTGTATTCACGAATCGTAAAATTCATGTAAATTTCGTCAGGTGTAACTTCCATTTCTGAACTACCTGTAACTTTTATTTTATTGGGTATTTCTGGAGAATTAGTCCCTCCGCATGAAAGCAAAAGACTGGAAATAAAAGCAATACTAACAATTGGGAAAATAAATCGATTCATAGCATAGGATTTAATTCAAATTTAAGATTAAAACGGAAGAATTGACAAGTCCTCAATTTTAATTTCTTATTTTTGAATTATGACTCTTGAAGAATTCAAAAAGCAATATAGCGAAGATGACACCTTAGGTTGGAAAGCTATTGATACACAATTAGCTACAATTTATGGAGAAATAGAACCGCGTCATTATGGTCCTTTGTGTGGCTTGCATTACGTCGCAGGAGGAACAGATCCTATTGATGGGGTTAGTATTTACGATTCAAAAAAGGAACAGTTCCACCGTCATTTAATCAGCTATGGAATGTCAGAATTGTATTACAACGAAGAAAAAGTTGGCAATAATTTCAGTAAATGGGGTTTTGAATTCACGATGCGTTTGGCACCATTTCACGAAGATAAAGGCGATCCAATTTGGGCAATTCAAATCATGAATAACCTTGCACGCTATGTTTATTCATCTGGAAATTGGTTTGAAGAAAATCACTTTGTTTCGGCAAAAGGTCCTATTCGACTAAATACTGAGACAGAAATTACAGCACTCATTTTTGCAGTTGACCCTGAACTTGGAAAAATCAATACGCCTTATGGTGAAGTTACTTTTTTACAAATAGTTGGAATTACAGCTTCTGAAGAAAAAGAATTAGGTGAAGCGCCAACTTTCGGACAAATAGAAGATTTAATTGCAAAATTGAAAGCGACTAATCCACTATTGATTACAGATTTAAATAGAAAATAGATGATTCATAAAAGGCATTATAATTACAAGAAAATTGGTGATTATTTAGCTTTAGCAATCGTTTTCATTCTTCTTTCACAGACTTTTTTTCGCTTATATCCATTTACAGAAATAACTCCAGGTATTTCAAACGGAATTGATGATTGGTTTCGATATTGGGACAACGCAATAGACATTCATCGCAATGGTTTTTGGATTCCTTCGCAAACAAAAGTTTATTACGGCCCAGGAAGTTTTTTGTACAATTATTTTGTAGCTGGATGTTTTTTACTTTTTGGTGAAAATGTTGTTCCTATTTATTTCATTCAAAGTCTTTTATTGGCTTTCAGTATTTTATTAATATACTATACTTTTCGTAAGAATTTGTCTGGTCTTTCGAGTATTTTACTTTTATTGACCCTCTTTGCTTTTGCAGTATTGGACGTGTACAAATATTATACATTCAAGCTTTTAAGTGAGAACGTTGCCATTTTTACGATTGCCGTTTTTGTTTATTTCGCCAAGAAAGGGTTTGACAATTTTAAAATACAAGCACATTATCTTGCTGTTATATTTCTTGTGTTTTCGGTCTTGCTCCGACCGACAATTTTTCCCTTAGCTTTTGCTTATGTGTGCTTCCTTCTAGTTTACTTTTACCAAAATCCACAACTGAAAAAGCTTCATTTCATTGGATTGATCAGTTTGCTTTTTGTAGGTTTGAATTTTTTGGCATTCAGAAATTATTTAATTGTTGGAATTTGGACCTTTTTACCAAGTGAAGGAATTTCTGATTCTTGGAAACAACTTTTGGCACTTGATTATACCACCGTTTACAAAAAAATACTTTTCGCATTGGGATTTTTAAGTCAATTAAATCCAGCTTACTATCCTCGTCCACATTGGTTTTTACTTTGGTTACTTTATGGTTTTTACTGTATCTATCAATTGAAAAATCGGAAATCACTAACCTATTCTGTTTTTTTATTCAATGCGCTAATTATTGGTTTTTACGTTTTAAATATTCTATTCGTAACAGTTGATTCTTATGGTTTTAGAGCTTTTTTACCTTTTCAGTTTTTATTTATTGGAATTGCTTTTTTGTCTGTTGATAAACTGTTTTCACTCTTTAAGAGAGAAGAGAAATTGTGATTTGGTTTTTGTAACTAATCAGTACCAAGATTAATCCACAAATTAGTCTTATTACCGAAAATCAGATGTTATTAACAATTTTCGTTTGTTTTGCTGGTGGGTTTCTCTGAAATTGATGTGTTTTTCAACAGTTG